>USHU01000196.1 GCA_900554605.1 uncultured Actinomyces sp. | reverse complement strand
TCCGCGCCTGCACCAAAGAAATCAAAGCGGCGTTCAGTGCCTAGCTGGGACGAAATCGTTTTCGGTTCGCGCGCCTAAGCCAAAGGAATAAGAGGGATAAGCATTTCCTCTTGTGTCAAAGAGCCGTGGACGCCGGTAAGGGACATCGCAGCTGCGCTTTGAGTGCGACTATCGACGATCCCTGCGCGGCCTCGTGAAAAAGCGACAAAGTCACCGGTTTCGGCTAGGCCAGGGCCTTCTCCCATCAATTCGGCGAGCTCACTTGGCCCCACAACCCACGCTTGCTCATCTAGGAAGTTTTCCCAACGTTCTTGAACGCGTTCGGGATCTTCACCGCGCTCGCAGTGGACATGAACTGCGCGTGTCTCCCCGGCAACGACGCGAACTCCCTCGCGCAAAGCAGGAGTCTGGGCGACATCAAGAATCTGTGAGAAATCGATGTTGACCATGCCGTGGTCCGCAGTCAGTAGAACGCGCACACCAGAAGGGATTCGCGAAAGGAAGCGTCCCAATCCAGCGTCAAAGTCTTCAAGCGCCTCGCTCCACTGCGTTGAATCGGTACCGTAGGAGTGGCCACAGGCATCGATATCGGACCAGTACAGGTAGACGAGCTTACTCCCCTGTTTCAGCTCAGTAACTGCCGCATCACAACGCTCTTCCCAGCGAGTTGCGGGAACAAAATGGGCGCCACGCAGCGCTGCGGTGGTCAGCCCCGATCCGGCAAACTTTGCGGGAAGAATAGTCGCACTCGGTACTCCCAAGTCGCGCAGTTTTTCAAAATATGTTGGGCATTGCTGCCAGTGCGCGGGATCAATCCCATCAGTAAAAGCAAGGAGATTGAAGATCTGTTCGCCATGAAACACGCTATAGCCCACCATGCGTGTTTGCCCCGGGAGGTGGCCCGTTCCGCAGGCGGTAATGCCCGCCGCCGTCGTTGAAGGAACAACCGAGTACGCAGCCTCAATACTGTCGCGAAAAGTGCGAAGAGTTCGAGCGTGCCCCAAGTGATCTTGAAGGGGAATCAACCCCAAACCGTCGACAAGAATAACGACGACTGCATCAGCCGATGGCAGTGCAAGTCGCCGAGCAAGATCGGGGCGGGCAAAAGGCAGCGATGGGGCAACAGCGCCAAGTGCCATCGGAATAACATCGGTTAAAGAGATGTCGCTATCCCCTGTCAAACACGCGCCACGGGCGCGAAGATTAGAGACGCTCATTGCTGACCACCTGCGTAAGCGCAGCAATCAAGTTCTGTGCATCAGCACATGCTCGCGCGCCGTCCCCCAACTGCGAGATACGAATCGTCACATCGTCTGGATAGGTGCGAGCTTGGAAACCATGATCAGCCTCGCAAGACGGATCGTCGCAGCGAAGCGACTCAATATCACTGCGTCTTTGGGAAGCCATGTCGACACTGATAGTAATTTCGCTAATCTCTTCGCTATCTGTCGGATCTGCGAAGACTTCTTGGACTGAAACTCCACGAATCGCCCGAACTGGGTGCACTGCAGAGGTCACAACGGCGCTGTGATTGTCGGCCTCGTCGATGTGGACCTGAATAAAAGAGCTGCCGGTGAGAATCAGAATCGTCAGGTGACGGAACATGGATCCGCGATCGAATGCGGCCTCGACTTGAACAAGAGAGGCCTTGACTTCTTGATCACCAACGAGCCGATGAACAGCGCGCGTGGCCAACTGCGGGAAGAAACCCGCACGTTCAATATCGCGATCCAGTTTCACCACACAATCTTAACAAGAGCGGCGTGTACTTGGCGGATTCTGAGGCTTTTCATAGAGAATCGACCCATGCGAACGAAGGAAGAAAAACTGATCCTGCCCGAGGATGATCGAAACATTACCGAGATCGATGTTTCCTCAGAAATGCGGGGTTCCTTCCTCGAATATGCCGTCTCCGTTATCCATGCGCGCGCACTTCCTGATGCGCGAGACGGCCTCAAGCCGGTCCAGCGTCGCATCCTCTTTCAAATGGACCAGATGGGTCTGCGTCCTGATCGTGGTCATGTGAAGTCCCAACGCGTGGTCGGCGAGGTCATGGGTAAGCTTCACCCCCACGGTGATTCCGCGATTTATGACGCACTCGTTCGACTCGCACAGCCCTTCAATCTTCGTGTTCCGCTCGTTGATGGGCACGGTAACTTTGGTTCGCTCGATGATGGTCCGGCAGCAGCACGTTATACGGAAGCTCGCATGGCTCCGGCTGCACTGGACTTGGTTGCCTCCCTTGATGAAGACACGGTCAATTTCGTTCCCAACTACGACAACCAATTCATGCAGCCCGAAGTGCTGCCGGCTGCTTTCCCTCAATTGCTTGTCAATGGTGCCTCGGGAATCGCCGTCGGTATGGCGACGAATATTGCCCCTCACAATCTGGCAGAAACGATCGCTGCGGCCCAGTATCTGTTGAAGCATCCTGAGGCATCAGTTGGTGACCTCATGCGATACGTCCCCGGGCCGGACCTTCCCGAAGGCGGTGTCATCGTTGGGCTCGAGGGCGTGAAGGAAGCCTACGAAACCGGGCGAGGTTCCTTTAATACTCGTGCCAAGGTTCAAGTTGAACGCGTTACTGCGCGAAAGATGGGCCTCATTGTCACTGAGCTCCCTTACATGGTTGGTCCCGAAAAGGTCATCGAAAAGATCAAAGAGAATGTCTCTGCAGGGCGTCTCAAAGGC
>USHU01000195.1 GCA_900554605.1 uncultured Actinomyces sp. | reverse complement strand
TCCTTCGATGCTTTAAAACCGACACCTGTGATCACTGCCTGGCGAGTGGACGAGTTATCACTGAAGACCAGAACTTTCACGGGTGTTTCACTCACGATGCGCTCCTCAACGCTAAGAAATCGTTACTCAGGGTATTCTAACCACTTTTGAATGCGGAAGTGGGGAGTTGGTTTTCCAACTCCCCACTCGCGTTGTCTTCAGGCGATAGTCGGCCATTGCCGCGGAATTTACTTCGCGGGAATCACCGCAATGATATCCACGACAACTGCCTGAGAAGCCGCGCCTTGAGCTGTGTTTCCTGCACCAACAAGAAGCACACGTGAACCAGCGGTGAAGTCGACGAGCTGATTCCCCTGTGCCACAGTCGTTACTTGACCGCCAGCCTCGCTCCAGCTGGATTGAGTCTTGCTATCGGCACCGAAAGTGGTACCGACTGCCTGGTATACGACGGTCGAGCCGATAGTGACCTTCTCACCCTTGCCTTCCGCGATGACGATCTTGGCGTCTTCAGTGGGGGCACTTTCACCGAAAGTGATCTTCGGTTCGCTTCCCAAATCACCGGTCACGGTAATTCCTGCGGGAAGCTCGTTTCCAGTAGGTGTTGCCTTGGTCAATGCCGAAGTGTCTGAGGGGTTAACGGTACCCAAGATATCGACGACGAAGACCAAATCAGCGTTTGGCGGAATGGACGAGCCTGCGCCTTTAGCTCCATATCCCCACTTTGATGGAATAACAAGCTCAACGCGGTCACCGACGTGCGCTTCAGCCAGACCATACTTCCAGCCTTGAATAACCTGATTCAGGCTAAAGGCGATCGGGGTGCGTCCATCAGCAAAGGAAGAGTCAAAAACCGTGCCATCTTTGAAAAGAGCGCCCGCGTAGTTGACCTGGACGATGTCATCCAAGCCGACAGTTGCACCATCACCTTGATGCAGGGTTTTCACCAGAATCGCGTCGCCGACCGATCCTGATCCAGCCTTAATTTCCGGTTTTTCACCGAATCCTCCAGTAACCTCCGGGAAATTTCCCTGACCGGGGCGATCGACCTTCGGCTGATCTGCTGATGATGAAGCCGAGGAAGACGCGCTTGTTGAGGCGCTTGCCGAGGCCGATTGGGAGTTCTTGGATTGCCCCGAGCACGCGCTCAGTGCCAAGGTGCAGCTCAGTAGAAGGGCACCGAAAACAGAAAGCTTCTTCACTTTTCTCCGATCAGGCGAAAGATTCGCCGCATGCACAGGTATTCTGCGCATTGGGGTTGTCAATAGTGAATCCCTGGCGTTCGATGGTGTCAGAGAAATCGATCGTTGCACCCGCAAGGTAGGGAACGCTCATGCGGTCAACAACAACCTCAACGCCGTCGAAATCGCGAACGGCGTCACCATCAAGCAAACGATCGTCAAAGTAGAGCTGGTAAATCAGTCCGGAACAGCCTCCGGGTTGCACCGCGACGCGCAGGCGAAGGTCATCACGACCTTCCTGCTCGAGAAGGCTCTTGACCTTCTGTGCGGCGACATCAGTCAAGATGACCTCGTGGGTTGCAGTCTCAGTGGTGTTCTCAGACATGCTGCTCCTTCATGTGTTGGGCTTGTAGCTAATGGTTCTAGCCTACGGCTAGTCATGGATTGATGCCATTTTCTAAGCTGAGAGCGAGGACTCATTTAACTCGCCCATGTTCGTGCAGCTCTCTGACCAAGAGTTTCAAAATCCTCGTTTTCGTCAGTTAGCACTCCGTGAATCCCCCACTCGGCTCGTTCATGAGCTGAAAGCGATGAGCTCCGACCAATCGCGAGAACCGGAAGCGCCAAGCGTGCCGCGGCCTCGGTAAGCGTTGGAAGCGTCGACTCAGCAAGGACCGGGGAGTGCAACTCCGGCTCAAGAACAATCACGAGGTCAACCTCAGCAAGGCGGGAGTGAAGATTCGTATGGTAAGCGAGGAAATCTCCATCAGAGATCAGCCTTCCTCCCAGCACCGAGATTACAGCGGCTGCTCCCCCGCTTGCGCCTGACCCTGCGATACGCCCGGATTCCACTACCGAGGCCGGCTGCCCTTGGAGGGGAAGATACGGTTGTGCGACTTGGTGCAAGAGGCTCATCCATTGGCGATTAAACTCCGCATCCGTGTCGTTTCGCGGGGTCAGGTCGGGATTCAGAGCAAGCGTCGACGATGGGCCAAAGAGAGGCCTCGCACTCGAAAAAGCAGCGTAGAAATCACCGCGCCTGCACAATAGTCGTGACTGCTCGATCGCGGAGAAAAACCAATGGTCAAAGTCAGAATAATCCGCGCGACTGAGCCCTGAAAGTCCCTCGAGAAAAGCAACTCCCCCGTCGGTGTGCGCGAGATGCCCGCCCTCTACAACAGGACTTTGTCCTGCAAGAATCGCGGCGCGGTAGCGTGCACCTAAGACTTTTAGGTCTGCCTCCTCAGCAGTTGAAAGCACTGCGATGTCTACGTGAGAACGCATGGCCTCGACAAAGGCGCGCCCAGGGCCAAAGGGAACGCGGTACGCCTGCCAAGTCGGCGCAAAGGATTGAAAACCCCGCGCCAGTAAATCAAGGGCGGGGAGAGGATTAATATCCTCTCCCCAATGCCCCGAAATCAGAACTTGACCCACTTACTTGCGCGCCAAGCGTGTGAGCACCAAGGCCTCGGCGAGCACAGCGGCTTTCAGGTCGGAGAGCGACTGAGACTCATCCTCAGAGTGCGCGTTTGTCAGGGGATCTTCCACG
>USHU01000194.1 GCA_900554605.1 uncultured Actinomyces sp. | reverse complement strand
CGACGACTCAGACCGCCGCGGATGGCAGCTACTCCTTTGAGCACCTGCCCGATGGCACTTACTCGGTCAAGGTTGTGAAGGATGGCGCCCTTACGGACATCGAGCAGACCGAGGATCCCGATGGCACGAAGGACAACGCCTCCGAGCCCATCACCCTAGATCCGACGCAGAGCGTGAAGGAAGGCGTCAACTTGGGTTACGTTCCGGACTACTCGCTCTCCGGCACGATTTACCGCGATGGAAACCGCAGTGAATCCCACGATGCCACCGAGAAGCCCTACGCGGGTGTCACCGTGAACCTGCTCGATTCGGCGGGCAATGTTGTGGCGACAACAACGACGGATGCCAATGGCGCCTACAGCTTCTCTAAGCTGCCCGCCGGTGACTACCGCGTCAAGGTCGATACGACTGGAACGCTCAAGGGCCTGGACCAGACCGAGGATCCCGACGGCGTCGCGGATTCAACCTCTGGAACGATCTCCCTGAATAACACGAACCGCACTCAAAGCGGTGTGAACTTCGGTTACATCGAGAACAACTCGATCAGCGGCACGATCTTCCGCGACGAGGCCCGCAACGGCGTCAAGGATCCCAGCGATCCCGGCTTCCCCTCGGTCAAGGTGACCTTGCTCGACGAGAACGGAAACGTCGTGGAGACCACGACCACGGATTCCAACGGCGCATACAAGTTCTCGCACCTGCCCGATGGCAAGTACCGCGTGAAGGTTGATACGACCGGTGTCTTGAACGGCCTGGAGGTCACTCTTGATCCCGATACGCTCA
This sequence comes from uncultured Actinomyces sp., assembly GCA_900554605.1. Lineage (GTDB taxonomy): Bacteria > Actinomycetota > Actinomycetes > Actinomycetales > Actinomycetaceae > Pauljensenia. The sequence continues at coordinate 1,950 of USHU01000194.1, read as the reverse complement.
AGGACTCTCAGTCCGAGCTGATCGAGCTTGGCGAGTCGAACCCGACCGTTGAGAACGTCGACTTCGGATACATGGAGAAGGAAGTTCCGCCGGCTCCGCAGCCTCCGAAGCAGCCGAACCCGAAGGCTGCGCCCTCGAAGTTGGCGCGTACGGGCACTGAGTCCGGGGTCCTGGGTGTGGGTCTTGCCGCGCTCATTGCGGGTGGTGCACTCCTTGCACTTCGTCGCCGAGGCCGCATCTCCTAATGCGCGTCGCCGCCGCTGAGTCGGTGGCATAGACGTGGGTTAGTGGAGGTCCAAGTGGGAAACTACTTGGACCTCCACTTTTATAATTTTTGCGGTGTTTCTGCGGCTTGGGGTGAAAACAGGACGCAAATGAGCGCGCGGGGCCGTAAAGTTCAAGTGTGACGACAGCTCTTTATCGCCGGTACAGGCCCGACACCTTCGAACAGGTCATCGGTCAGGAACACGTGACCGAGCCTCTTCGCGCGGCTCTTCGCGCCCACAGGGTGAATCATGCGTACTTGTTTTCTGGTCCTCGTGGGTGTGGCAAGACGACCTCTGCGCGTATTTTGGCACGCTGCCTGAACTGCGCTGAAGGTCCAACGGATACTCCCTGTGGCCAGTGTGAATCCTGTCGTGAACTGGCAACCGGTGGCTCGGGATCACTCGACGTTGTTGAAATTGACGCTGCCTCCCACGGTGGTGTGGATGACGCGCGTGACCTACGTGAGCGAGCCACGTTTGCGCCGGTGCGTGACCGCTACAAGGTCTTCATCATCGACGAAGCCCACATGGTTAGCCCCCAGGGCTTCAATGCTCTGCTTAAGCTTGTGGAAGAGCCGCCCGAGCACGTGAAGTTCATCTTCGCAACGACTGAACCTGAACGCGTGATTGGAACCATCCGTTCGCGTACGCATCACTATCCTTTCCGCCTGGTACCACCGGATATCTTGGAGCCCTACCTGCACACCCTGTGCGATGAGGAAAACATCCGCGTCGGTGAAGGTGTTTTGCCTCTGGTTATTCGTGCCGGTGGTGGTTCTGTACGTGACTCGCTATCGGTCTTGGACCAGCTCATGGCCGGTGCTATTGAGGGCGAAATCGCGTATAAGACCGCAGTTGCGCTGCTCGGCTACACGGATACCGCGCTTTTGGATGAGAGCGTTGATGCTCTTGCCGGTGGCGATGGAAGCGCCGCGTATCGCGTCATTGAAAAGATGGTGTCCTCGGGGCATGATCCGCGTCGTTTTGTTGAGGATTTTCTCCAACGTCTGCGCGACCTGTTGATCATCGCTGTCGCGGGTGACGGGGCCAGTGATGTTCTGGTTGGCACCCCACACGATCAATTTGAACGCATGAGCATCCAGGCAAAGAACTGGGGGACCCAGGCGCTCTCGCGCGCCGCTGATCTGACCGATCAGGCTTTGCGTTCTATGACGGGTGCAACCTCGCCTCGGCTTCAACTTGAACTCTTGATCGGCCGGATCTTGGTACCCGCCCCAAGCGCACACTCTGATGCCGGATATGTCGCTTCTGCCCAAGGACAGCCCGGTGGAGGCTCTGGTCCGCTTTCTGGCGGAGTTGGCCTCGTTGGGGGAGGGGCGCCTGCGGAAAAGCCTTCGGGCGCGGGTTCCTTTGGCGCTCGGCAAGCACGTGAAGCCTTGGCTCGAAAGAAGTCCGAAAAGAATGGGGAGCAGGGTGCTCCTCAGAGTCAGGCTCAGCCTCAGATTCAGCCCCAGTCCGTTCCTGAAGCTCGCGTGGAATCTTCTGCTTCTTCAACTGGGTGGGAAGTTACTCAGCCGGCGCAGCGTGGGGGAGATGCCTCTGCTTCCACTCCGGCACGAGCATCTGCACCCGTCAAGGCCGAGGCCCCCGCACAGGCCTCTACGCCCACACCCGCTGCTACTCCCGTACCGGCCCCAAGCCACTCTGCTGGAGGAGCAGCGGG
>USHU01000193.1 GCA_900554605.1 uncultured Actinomyces sp. | reverse complement strand
GTCACCGAGACATCGGCGAAAGGAACATCAATGGGAGCATCGGGCTTGTGGATGGTGACCTCAACGCCACGCACTCGCTCATCTTCCATTGCGACGTCTGCAATCCGATGCCCCAGCGTTTCGATGAGGCGAACCGAAGGACCTCTGAGGATTGCGTGCGCTTTCTCAGCGATTTCCGCATAGGAGACGGTGTCGGCAATATCGTCACTGAGCGCTGCTTGATCGGTGTCGACCCACAAGAGGATGTCAGCCGAGAAAGATTGAGGAGCGTTCCACTCCTTCGTGAGGACTCCGTGGACAGCCTGCGCTGAAATGCCGCGTAATGCGATGACATCGAGCTGTCCCACCGTGCCCTCACCTCCCTGCACGCACAAGCCTCGCTTGTTGGTCTATGGCATGGACCCTGACAGCCCACATCCCGTCTAAAAGCGCGCGCCGAGAAATATCGAGAGTTGCTTCGTCTCGGTCCGAAAGGGGGGACTGACCGAGGAAGCGTTTCCGGGACGCACCTATAAGAACAGGGTACCCAAGCTCCGCAAAAATCCGGAGCGACGCGACGAGAGACCAGCATTGTTCGTTATTAAGTGAGAAACCCAGTCCCGGGTCGACGATGATTCGCTCAGGCTCAACACCGGCCTCGAGAGCGTCGCGAACCTGACTTGCCACGCGTTCACGCAGCGCCACGGCAATAGGCTGGTTCCCGTAATCGAAGGACTCTTCGGGCATACCCGGAAGTGCGCGGTAGTGTTGGATCACGTAGGCGCACGAGGTCTTGGCAACCGCAGCGTTCATCTGCGGATCCCAGCGCCCCCCACTGACGTCATTGATGATTGCGGCGCCCGCATCTGCGGCTCGGCGAGCAGTGATCGCGTGAAGAGTATCAACCGAAACGACGATCCCCGCCTCAGTCAGGCGCTGGATGGTCGCGCCAATACGTTCCCACTCCTCGTCTTCGCTGATGCGCTGAGAATTCGGACGCGTCGACTCGCCGCCAAGATCAACAAGATCGGCGCCGGCTTCAACCATCTGGACCGCGTGCTCAAAGGCAGCGCCCGGGCCAAAGAAACGTCCCCCATCGGAGAAGGAATCCGGAGTCACGTTGAGGATTCCCATGACCAGCATGCGGTCAGTAGGAAGCGTGACTCCCTTGGGAAGACGAGGCGGACGCGCACCGCCCGCGAGCGCCCAAGCGGAGGCGGCCTCGTGAGACGTCATCGACGGACCCCTCCCAAGGCCAAAGACATCATTTCCGCGCGAGTTGCGTCGCGCTTAACGATCCCGCGCAGAGCGGAAGTGACCGTTGAGGAGCCGGGCTTGGAGATACCGCGCATGGTCATGCACATGTGCTCGGCCTCGACAACCACGATGACGCCCTGCGGGGCAAGAACTTCATCAATCGCATCAGCGATCTGCGCGGTGAGGCGCTCTTGGACCTGGGGACGACGAGCATAGCCCTCGACAACGCGCGCGAGCTTCGAAAGCCCCGTCACGCGACCACCCTTCGGGATGTAACCGACGTGCGCGTGTCCGTAGAAAGGCAGAAGGTGATGCTCACACACGGAATAGAAGGGGATATCGCGGACCATGACGATTTCGTCCGTCCCCACTTCGAAGGTGGTCTTGAGGTGATCGCGGGGGTCTTCTTCCAAACCGCTGAGCAGCTCGCGCCACGCACGCCCCATTCGCGAAGGAGTATCACGCAGGCCTTCGCGCGTGATGTCCTCTCCCACTGCCTCAAGAAGAGCGCGGGAAGCATCTTCAACGCCGTGCTGATCGTAGGTCACTGGGCATTCTCCTCGGGCTGCACTCCCCCGGCGGGATCATCAAGCGTCATCGCCGGCTCGGCCGCTGCCTCGCTGGGATCCGAATTCGGATCAAACTTCGCGCGGTCACCACCGGGCATCTCAATGGGGTTGCCCATGACTGCACCATCGATGGCAGCCTCTTCGCCGTAGTTCCACACGGGACGCTCATCTTGCTTGATAACATCAGCGAAGATCTCAGCCAGCTGAGCTTCGTCCAGGGTCTCTTCTTCAAGAAGACGCTGAGCGAGGCGGTCCAAGACGTGACGATTCTTCGTCAGGATCTCCCACGCTTCGCGGGTTGCCGCGTCCATAAACTTGCGAACTTCCTCATCCACGACGGATGCCAATTCGTCTGAGTATGCGCGCTCATTCCCGCGGCCCATTCCATACCCGGTCATAGGATCGGATTCGTCCGCGCTCAGTCGCACATTACCGATGCGATCGGACATACCGTATTCGGTGACCAAAGCACGTGCCTGTGCGCTGGCCTTTTGGATATCGTTCGAGGCGCCGGTGGAAGGATCGCGGAAGACGAGTTCTTCGGCGACGCGGCCACCCATCGCGTAGACCAGATCATCGAGGATCTGGTTCCTGGTCTTAGAGTAACGATCCTCGGTCGGGAGCACCATGGTGTAGCCCAGAGCGCGACCCCGCGGAAGAATCGTCACCTTCGTGACCGGGTCCGTGTATCGAAGAGCAGCAGCACACAGGGCATGGCCGCCCTCGTGATAGGCGGTCACCAGTTTGTCGTGATCGTTCTTCACGCGGGTGCGCTTCTGCGGGCCCGCGATCACGCGGTCGATGGCCTCGTCGATGGCGCGCTCGTCGATGAACTGCATGTTGGAGCGCGCGGTGAGCAGCGCGGCCTCGTTGAGGACGTTCGCCAGGTCCGCGCCCGTGAAGCCGGGTGTGCGCTTGGCGATCTGACGCA
>USHU01000192.1 GCA_900554605.1 uncultured Actinomyces sp. | reverse complement strand
GCGCCTTGTCATGGGTTCGACGATCGCGCTTAGCATTGTCTCGACGATTCTGGCTTTTATGCCGACCTATGAAACTTACGCGCTGATGTGTATTCCGAACGGTTTCGCCATGATCACGATGCTGACTGCTGCGAATGCCACGGTGCAGACAACCACTGTTGAAGAGATGCGCGGACGTGTCCTGGCCCTCTACGGCATGGTTGTTATGGGCTCGACCCCCATCGGTTCGCCTTTTGTTGGATGGATTGGTGAAGTGATCGATGCTCGTGCTTCGATCTGGGTCGGTTCGGTTATTACTTTGATTGTTGCCGTCGTTGCGACCGCTTGGAGCATGAAGCGGTGGAATGTGAGCGTTCATCTTCATGCCAGTGCTCATCTCATTGAGATCGACAACCCACATGCACACCACGGTGAAGGCGAAGGGAATTGATAACACTCACCTGACCCAATTAGGGGTCTGAGTGGTACCTATGACACCCTCTAACACGCGGTTTTGTGCGCTTTGACACGCACTGTGGCGAGAAATATGTACTCTAGGCTCAGTGCCTAGCCATGGAGGAAACCGTGAGCGACCTGATTGATACCACCGAAATGTATCTCAAGACGATCTTCGAGCTCGAAGAAGATGGAGTGACGCCTCTGCGTGCCCGCATCGTTGAGCGCTTGGGGCACTCTGGTCCGACGGTCTCACAGACAGTGGGGCGAATGGAGCGCGACGGCCTCGTCCATGTGATGGGGGATCGCAGGCTGGAACTGACAACTTTGGGGCGCGAAAAGGCGGTTGAAGTGGTTCGCAAGCACCGCCTCGCAGAGCGCTTGCTAACCGACGTCATTGGTTTGGACTGGGCGTGTACGCATGAGGAAGCGTGCCGCTGGGAACATGTCATGTCGGACCAGGTTGAAAAGCGCCTCGGTGAAATTCTGAATAACCCAACGACGGATCCCTACGGAAACCCCATTCCCGGTACCGATGCTACGTCTACGGGGATCTCGATGGAGCTCGCCCTGCGGATGGGGGGCACGAATTCCGCGGTCGTTACCCGAATTGGGGAACCCATTCAGGCAGAGACCGACCTCTTGGCTGACTTTGCCCGCCTCGGGGTTGTTCCGGGGGCGGAAATTGCCTTTGAAGCGGATGCGCGGCAGGTTCTCCTTGAGGTGACTCGTGCTGCGGATGGGAGTTCGGTAACACAAACGGGTGCGGTTCAGCTTCCGCTCGCGCTCTCTCCGCATTTGTTTGTCGACCTGAATTAGCCCGCTGACCTGCGTGTCTGGGAAGTGCCTGTAAAACCTTAAGAAAACCTGTAATAAGTTCGTCATCCTTTCGTTACATTCGCGTGACATTTTGGGGATGCTACGCTAGACTGAAACAAGGCGAAAAAAGCCGACCGCTCTTCGTTCACCGAGGTTGAACCGCGAAGAGATTGGGAAACTAAGGTTCAACGCGGGGAAACCAATTCCGCCCCTTCGCGGACTTGGGGTGAAGCTTGGGAAACCAAGCCGGGCACTCCCGCCCGAACCCGACAGCTCACCTCGCAGGTCAAAGAGGAGATTACTTGTGACAACTGGTAAGCCCGCGCCGCGGCACCGCAAGGCACGCCGCCCGATGGCCCCTGTTTTCGACCTGGCTGACACTCTCACGTCGTTCAAGACTCCGCTTCGTGGCACTGCCGCTGCGTCAGCTGCTGGACTTGCACTGACTGCTGTAGTCGGTGGAGCTGCAACCGCAGCCCCTACCGCTCACGAAGCTGCGGTCGATACTTCCACAAACACCGCGACCGTTCTGCCTACGACTGTTTCGGTCCCGGATATCGCCTGGTCTGCTAGTGACGAAGTTTCCGCTTCGGCTGAAGCCCCGGCTGCTGTTGCAACGACGAATGCTGCTTCGCGTGATTACACTCGCGCGGATCTTGGCGCTTCTGCCACTTCGTCTGCTGCAGTGAACCCCGCGGGCTCTGACATCGTCTCGATCGCAATGTCTCTCACTGGCATTCCTTATGTCTACGGTGGCTCTACCCCCGCGGGCTTCGACTGCTCTGGTTTCACCCAGTACGTCTACGCCCGGGCTGGTATCTCCATTCCCCGTACTTCCGGCGCGCAGGGTGCAGCAGGCACCTTCGTCTCGGCTTCCGAGGCTCGCCCCGGTGACTTGGTGTGGCACGCCTACGGACACGTGGGTATCTACGCCGGTAACGGAATGGTTATCGAAGCAACGACTCCCGGCTCTGTGACGAAGATCCAGCCGCTGTGGGGTAACTACAGCTTCGTGCGCTACTGAGTTTTCCTGTGTGAGTGAAGGGGTCGCTTCTGCGGCCCCTTCACTATTTCTCTGGGGATATCCTGAACCCCTGACATTTCGCCGTGAAATAGGGCAAAATAGAGGCGACGGCAATCACGAGGAGGTAGTCATGGGGACATCAGAAGTGATTTTGGTCGGAGTCGATGGCTCAAAGGAGAGCTACGCAGCAGTTAAGTGGGCAGCTGAGCGTTCAAAGGTACGTGACTGCCGCCTTCACATTATTTGCACCTACGCGGTCGCGTCCTATGCGGCAGCAACCCTTGATGGCGGTTATGCGGTTCTTGATGATGCGGCTCTTAAGGAAGGCGCATCTCAAATCGTTCAGCAAGGCGTCGATCTTGCGCGTGAAATCGGTGCAACGAACGTGCATGGAGTTGTCGAGGCCGGAGATCCCGCGGGGATCCTCATCGATATGTCCAAGGAAGTTGACCTGATCGTGGTGGGATCGCGCGGCGGGGGAGGCTTCGCGGACCGTCTGCTGGGAACGGTTTCCTCTGCTC
>USHU01000191.1 GCA_900554605.1 uncultured Actinomyces sp. | reverse complement strand
TGGGTGGCGAAAGCTATTCGCTACTTGTTTACCTTTTCGCACGTTGTGAGATGAGGTATTTCGCATCCGAGAAGAAACCGATACGGTGGAGTCATGAGCGAAGTACGTATGAACACTCCCCGTGGGATCACACTGTCGGGAACTTTCGTTCAGCCCGTAGATTCTCGGGACGCCGTTGTCCTGTTTTCTCACTCTTTCCTTGCAGACCGTCATTCCGGCGGCCATTTTGACGATCTCGCGCGCGCCTACCGCAAGGCGGGCTACGCGACTTTGCAATTCGATTATTCGGGGCACGGCCTTTCTGATGATGAGGTGATTTCTCGCGAGTCCCAGATCGAAGACCTCCAGGCAGCATCGGGGTGGCTTGCGGATCAGGGCTTCACTAACCAGCTCATTCACGGCCATTCTTTCGGCTCGGTGACCGCACTTGCGGCGCGTCTGAGCCACGCGACCGCGCTCTTCTTATCGGCACCTGTCCTGGGCCCACTTTCCTACGATTGGAGCGCGATTTTCTCCAGCAATCAGCTGGACGAATTGGAGCACACGGGTCGCACCTGGATCCCCGACGACTCTGCGGGCCCCCGTGAGTCCTTCGTCATTTCCAAGCAGACACTTGCGGACCTGTCGATGGTTGACCCGGGCATCATCGATCCTTCGGGAGCTCCCGTCCTGATCCTCCACGATGCTGACGATATCGAGCTAGACCTCGTGGACCTTACTCGTGACGCCTTCCCTCGCCTTCCCGACGGCTCGCGCGTGGAATTGATCCACGAAACATCCTTTGGTGCGGGTGAGCATCCTGAAATCCTGCGCGAGGCCGCGCTGGAGTGGGCACAGCTTTGGGCCGAACCCAGCGGAGAATTTCGCCAGTAACGCACACACCCAGCTGGCCTAGTCGTTCTTCGATACTCTGAAGGGGTGTCCTCTTCCCAGCAGCCCAGACGTCGGCGCTCACACTCACGCAGGGGCCGTCTGGCCCATGCGCCCGCGCCTTTTCGTCCTTTCACGCCCGAACAGCTTGCCGCTCGGGCAGCTGCGCTTCCGGTCATTTCTTTCCCGGATCTTCCCGTCAGTGCTAGGCGCGATGAAATCGCCCAGGCCATCCGCGAGCATCAGGTTGTCATTATTTCGGGTGAGACCGGTTCGGGGAAGACGACGCAGATCCCCAAGATTTGTTTGGAATTGGGCCGCGGGGTCGCCGGGATGATCGGCCACACCCAGCCTCGGCGTATCGCCGCGCGCTCTGTCGCGGAAAGGATCGCCTCGGAACTGGGGCAAAAGGTCGGTAAACAAGCCGGCGAGGTCGTTGGCTATCAGGTGCGTTTCACCGACGAGGTCGGCCCCACGACCCTCGTCAAGCTGATGACGGACGGCATTCTTTTGGCGGAAATCCAGTCAGATCCGATGCTGCGCCGCTACGATACCTTGATCATTGACGAGGCCCATGAACTCAGCCTCAACATTGACTTTATCTTGGGTTACCTTGCGCGGTTGCTCCCTATGCGCCCTGATCTCAAGGTCATCATCACCTCGGCAACAATCGATTCGGACCGTTTTGCCCAGCACTTTGGCTCCTGGGATGGCCCGATCGGAGAGGGTACCCTGCTCCAGGCAGCCCCGGTCATCGAGGTTTCGGGACGCACCTTCCCTGTTGAGATTCGCTATCGCCCGCTTGCCGCTGATACGCCATCGTCATACTCCTCGACTTCGACGAACGACACTGACGCGCTTTCCTCCCCCACGGCCTCGGCAACTGGGGAAGAAATGCTGGCCGGCAGCGGCGTCGAGCAACTGGTTTTAGAGGACGCGGATGACCCTCTCGCTGTGGAGGGCTACGGTGCAGGGGTCGAGATCGACCTTGAGACGGCAATCTGCCACGCGGTTGATGAACTGTGCAGCGAGGGCCCCGGGGATATCTTGGTTTTCCTGCCCGGCGAGCGCGATATCCGCGATGTTGAGCAGGCTCTTCACGATCACCTCGGCAACCGTGCACCGCGTGATATATCGCGGTCGAAGAATCCGGCGGATATCGAGATCCTTCCCCTGTTTGCACGCCTGAGTTCGCCGGAGCAGCATCGAATTTTCGAGGCACACTCTCACCGCCGTATCGTCCTAGCGACGAATGTTGCCGAAACTTCGCTGACGGTTCCGGGAATCCGCTACGTCATTGACCCGGGTTTGGCGCGTATTTCGCGCTATTCCAACAAGACGAAGGTGCAGCGCCTCCCCATTGAAGAAGTCTCGCAAGCAAGCGCAAACCAGCGTTCTGGACGCTGTGGGCGCGTGGCAGACGGTATTGCAATTCGCCTGTATTCTGCGGAAAACTACGCGTCGAGGCCACCTTTTACCGAGCCGGAAATCCTGCGCACCTCGCTTGCGTCCGTCATTTTGCAGATGAGTGCCTTGGGCTTGGGTGATGTGGCTTCCTTCCCCTTCGTCGATGCTCCTGATTCGCGCGCTATTCGCGACGGCATCAATCTGCTCGTCGAAATTGGGGCACTTCGTGCTTTGGAGAATTCTTCGAGTTCGCAAAGTGGTTTTGAGCTCACGCCTATTGGCCGTGATCTTGCTCGTCTTCCTATTGACCCGCGTCTGGGGCGCATGTTGCTTGCGGGCAAGGATGCGGGCTGCGCATCGGAAATTCTGGTCATCGTCGCGGCTCTATCGATTCAAGACGTTCGCGAACGGCCTCTGGACCACCAGGAGTTAGCCGACACCGCACACGCGCGTTTCACCGATCCACACTCGGACTTCCTCACCTACCTCAACCTCTGGCGCTACCTCCACATCCAACAGCGCGACTTG
>USHU01000190.1 GCA_900554605.1 uncultured Actinomyces sp. | reverse complement strand
AACCCCAAAGTAGTTCTGCACGCGGCGCTCGGTGGGCAGGCCATTGTCGTCCCAGCCCATGGGGTAGAAGACTGACTTCCCCAGCATTCGCTGGAAACGCGCGACGACATCGGTGTGCGTGTACGAGAACACGTGGCCGACGTGAAGTGAACCCGAAACCGTGGGCGGGGGAGTGTCGATCGAGTAGACCTCTTGGCGGGGGCGGCTTCGATCAAAACGATAAGTTCCCTGATCTTCCCAACGCTGGTTCCACTGGGCTTCGAGGCCTTCAGTGGCGACCTTGTCCGGCACCTGGGGTGCGGGCAGCGAGGTTGGTTCGGCCTGGCGCTGAGCGCTCATACGTATTCTCCATCCGAGTCGTGGACTTATTACCGTCCAAGCCTACGTTTCATCAGCCCCCCGGTCCAGCGAGAACGCACCGATGAGTCGCTCACACCGGGGACTATGCGGGGGCAGACGGTGCGAAGCACGTGAGGTGTAATAAGACGTGTTCGTTACATCCGCTCATCGAACGGTCTGCGCGAGCGAAGACGGAGAGTCTGAGTAGTCTGGATGAAGGATCGCTCACGCGTGAAAGGGAGAGTCATGACTGCGGTGCAAACACGTGAAATCGGGGAAGAAACACTTGATCTTCTTCGACGGCTGATCGCCTTGCAATCGGTTAATGACCTCACCCAAGATTCAGGACAGGAAATCAAGGCTGCCAATCTTTTCGAAGATTACTTTGCTGAGCTTCCCGTAAGACTTGAGCGCATTGAAGCTCATCCGGGTCGAACGACCTTAGTCGTCACCATTGACGGAACGGATCCCAGTTGTGAAGCTCTCACCCTTCTGGGGCACACCGACGTTGTTCCGGTCGATGACAAGCATTGGACGCACCCACCTTTTGAGGGGGAAATCAGCGGTGGCCAAATTTGGGGACGAGGGAGTGTGGACATGCTCCACCTCACCGCTGCCATGGCTGTCGTTACTCGCCGCATCGCCCAAGAAATCGCCGGCGGTGGGGCGCGCCCGCAAGCAAGCCTGGCTTTCGTTGCTGCTGCGGATGAAGAAGCGCGAGGCGGACTGGGAGTTCCGTGGATCGGTGAGCATCGCCCCGAGGCTTTCTCGTGGGATGCTTCGCTATCTGAAATGGGAGGCGCGCATATTCGAGGCGCCAGGGGCCGAGATAGCGTCGTCATCATTGTCGGTGAAAAGGGAGCCGCACAACGGCGTCTTCATGTGCGCGGGGATGCCGGTCATGGATCGATTCCCCTTGGTCGAGTCAGCGCTGTCGAGATGCTGGGCAGGGTTTCGCATACTCTTGCACAAGCCCAATGGCCCCATGCAAGCGATGAGATCTGGGCGGGTTTTGTACGCGCCTTCGAGTTTGACGCTTCGCTGGAATCCGCGTTGCTCGTTGGTACCTACGATGGCGACTACAGTGAATTTGGTGATCTTGCTGCCTACGCTCACGCCGTTTCGCATATGACTGTTGCGCAAACCGTTGTCAGGGCCGGAGGTCCGATCAACGTTCTTCCTTCTTCTGGCTACATTGAACTCGATATCCGTACTCTGCCTGGGCAAAGTGATGATGACGTCGATCGTGCGATTTTCGAGGCCTTGGGGGAGCTGGCCCCCAGCGTCCAGATCGAGCGCTTACTCAGCGAGCCAGCCACGGCCTCGTCAATCGAGACGAAACTCTACCGAGCGATCGAAGAAGTTCTTCGCGAAGCGCACCCCGGCGCAGTCGTGGTCCCCATCCTCTTTCCGGGAGGATCAGACCTGAGAGTCGGTAGACGCAAGGGGGGAGTGGGCTACGGTTTTGGATCGTGTGCTTCCGGGGTGACTCTCGGCGAGGTCTATTCGCAACTTCATGCGCACGACGAACATATGCCCATCGAAGACGTCTTCTCAACCGCGCGTGATTTAGAACGCCTTGTTCGCCGCTATATTGGCGCTTCGCTTCATGCCCAGTGAGTGTGAGATTCACTGTTACAAACGACCAGCACGTGGCACAACTCGCCAAGGGAGCTGTTGACCCATATCGTTATATTTGTGCACACCCGTGCGCGCCGAAGGAACAAAGGAGAATTGGATGCCAGCATCACGCATCACCATGAAAGCAGCCGCTCTTGTCTCAGCCGCTGTCCTTATGTGTACCTCGCTGGCAGCCTGTGCGCCGAAGAATGCTTCTTCGACGCAATCCTCGAGTAAGGCAGGGACAGTTACGGTTGGTCTTCCGGGTTCTTTGTCGACCCTGGATACCGCCCATGAAACCGGAATTATCAACTACTACGTTGCACAGGTGACCTCTGAAGGTCTGCTCGCTGTCGATAAGGACGGCAAGCTGGTTCCGGCAATCGCGACGGCTTACCACACGGATGATGCGAAAACCTGGGTATTCCAGATCCGTCAGGACGCGAAGTTCCAAGATGGTAACCCCGTGACCATTGAAGATGTTCTCTTCTCGATCAACGTCGCGAAGGATCCCGAAAAGTCGCCTTCCTCGGCCGTGTACTGGACGGCGGGTATCGAGGCCGCGCAGACCGGAGAGTGGGAAATTACCATTACCCTTCCTTCTCCGGCCGAGAATTTTGGATGGACCGTGACGGCAAACGGTGGCCTGTGGATCACTGAGAAGTCCTTCTACGAGGCCGCGCAGTCCTATGGTTCGTCCAAGGACCTGATTATGGGTACCGGCCCCTACAAGGCAACCTCGTTCCAGCCCGACTCGAAGGCAGTTTTCGAGAAAAGCGGAACCTGGTGGGGTGGAGATACCCCCGCGCAAACCATCGAGTTTGATTTCTTCTCTGATGAAAACTCGCGTCTTCTC
>USHU01000189.1 GCA_900554605.1 uncultured Actinomyces sp. | reverse complement strand
CGGTCATAGGCAGAGGGGGTACCGCCTCGTTGGACGTGGCCCAAAATGGTGATTCGCGCGTCTTCGCCGGTACGTTCCTTAAACGCATCGGCAATGTCTTGGGAAGTAATGGGGTTTCCCGCGCGATCCGTTGCTCCTTCGGCGACGATGATAATCGATTCACGTCGACCTGCTGCGCGCCCTTCCTTGAGCAGATTGACCATCTCGTCTTCCCAGCCGTCGCGTGCGGGGTCTTCAGGAGTGAAGACATAGTCTGCACCGCCTGCGACCGCAGACATCAAGGGAAGGTAACCGCAGTGACGTCCCATGACCTCGACAATGAAAGTGCGCTGGTGCGAGGCCGCGGTTGAAGAAATCTGGTCGATTGCGTCGACGATTCGGTGCAGTGCGGTGTCCGCGCCGATCGTCATGTCGGTGCCGACCATATCGTTGTCGATGGAACCAACCAGTCCGACGATGTAGAGGCGTTCGTGTGCTTTCGCTTCTTCGGCACTGATCTGGCCTTCATTGACCAGCTCACTGAGGTGGCGAGCCCATTCCGTGCGAAATTCTTCGGTTCCCGACAGTGATCCATCGCCACCAATGACGACGAGGCGGTCGATCCCCTGTTCGATCAGGTGCAGTGCCGCTGCGTGACGCCCTTCGTACTCGCGAAATTCTGGACAACGAGCGGTACCGATCACCGTTCCACCCTGCGCAAGGATTCCCGAGGCGTCGGTCCAGGTCATGGGGCGAATACTATCGCCACCTTTCACTGCGCCCGACCAGCCGTCGAGGATTGCAAAGGGGCGAGCGCCTCGGGCAAGAGAGGTGCGGACGACTGCGCGAACCGCGGCGTTCATTCCCTGCGCATCCCCGCCAGAGGTGAGGACACCGATCTTTATCGGTTCTGACGTGCTATCGAAGGTGACTTGCTCCACGAGTCATGCTCCATTCCCACAGTGATCAACAGTGAACGGCGTGCATTAAGTCTATTGCTTAATGCACGCCGTTGCATCCACCTTAAATTCGCGGTGAGAAACTGTTCAGGAACGACCACTCTCGGTAATGGTCGTACCGTTCAGGGCAGCAGACTCCGCGAGTTCTTCGGGGCTCACAACGCCCTCGACTGAAACCTTGTGGAGGTAGGCCATACCATCGAAGGCAAGCTCACGCGTATGCTCTGACTCGCCCTCGGGTCCCAGCTTGCCGCCGGTCAGACGGTCCATGATGATCGCGATCGCACCATCTCCCGTCACGTTCGTTGCGGTACCGAAGGAGTCAAGAGCAATGTAGGTGGCAATCATCAGAGCAACTGCAGAATCATCGAAGCCCAGCATCGACTGCAAGATACCCGTTGCCGCCATAATTGCACCGCCGGGGACACCCGGAGCAGCAACCATGGTGATGCCGAGCATGAAGATAAATCCGACCCACTGCGTGGTGGTGACAGTCATGCCCTGGGTGTAAACGATCGCAAAGGCAAAAGCGAAAATCTTCGAAGTCGATCCCGCCAAGTGAATCGTCGCGCACAGAGGAATCGTGAAAGAGGAAACGGCATCGGACACGCCATTCTTACGGGTCTGTCGCAAGGTAACAGGAATCGTCGCTGCCGAGGACGAGGTTCCCAAGGCGGTCAGGTACGCCGGAAGCATGGTGAAGATGGCCTTGAAGGGGTTGACGCGACCAACCGCACCGGCAACAAAGTACTGCGTGAGCAGAATGACAACTTCAAGGATAAGCACGATCACGACGACGCGGATGAGCGTGCGCATAATGTGCACGGCTTCTCCGGTGTAGGTGAGATTCAAGAAGATGCCGAAGATATGCAGGGGTAGAAGAGGAACGATGATGTTCTCGATCAAGCGGGTGATGATCGCACGGAACTCAATAAAGCCCTTACGCAGAACGCCCCGCGGCACCAAGGACAGGCCAATTCCAACGACGAAGGACAGTAAGAGCGCGGTCATCACACCTACGACCGGAGGCATTTCGATGGTGAAGTAGGTCTTGAGGACTTCCTTCGGAGTTTCGACCTGAGTCAGCTGTCCGACAAGAACCTTGGGGAAGAAGTAGGCGCACACGCCGTAGGTCAGGAAGCCCGCAAACATGGTCGAGGCGTAGGCAAGGGCTGCAGTGAGTCCCAGCCAGTGGCCGGCTCCCTTACCGAGGTCTGCGATGGCAGGGGTCACCAGGCCAATGATGATCAGCGGAATAGAGAAGGACAGGAACTGCCCGAAAATAGTAGAGAAAGTGACGAACACATTGCCCAGACCGGAGGGCATAATGTGGGATCCACCGACGGTGACGGAGCCGAGGACCAAAGCCAAAACAATAGCCGCCAGCACCCATAAAAGGATGCCGCTTTGTTCGAGGAACTTTCTCATTGCATAAACCTCTTGTGATTGATTACGGACTTGGCAAGAGTCTCAGGTTTAGAACAAGAAGTCAGCACTGCCCACAATATGAAACAAATGTTTACTGGGTCACATTAGCCGAGGCCAAGGGTTGCGGTGTAGGGAGAGAAGTACCAGATAAGCGCTCCAAGAACGACATAGAGCCCAACATCGGCCCAGCGACGGCGCGAAGCGAACCATGGGCGACCAGGCCACACTGCGCGCATTGCCGCCATGACGAACATGGTCACCACCAGGAGAAGAACCGCTTTATGAGGATGATTCATCACCGCAAGAACAGCCATCGCCGTGCAGGAGAGGACAACAAAAGCAACGCTCGCTAGCGTCGCAATTCCGCCTGTCGATCCTGAGGATTCCTCTTCCATAGCTCACAGCCTATCGCGTCAACGGGGATGAGCGCGACGCACTCAACACGGGAGGACTACCAT
>USHU01000188.1 GCA_900554605.1 uncultured Actinomyces sp. | reverse complement strand
TCTCCTGGGGAAGCGTGGGCTGCGAGGCAGGAACTTCCGGCGCGGGAGTCTGCGGCGCGGGAGCCGGCTCATGCGGCGCATCGGGATTGACGATCTCATCGAAAGCAGGCACGGAGAGGTCGACGGAGAGCGGAACCCAGCGAGGCATACCTTCGGCAGGGGTGCGGTGATCCTCAGCGGACATGACTTCCTCCTTGCGTGATGCTGCCAGCCTATTATGAATGCTCTCGGGACGCTGCGGCGACGGCGCGGCCGAAAGGAACGTACACAGCGCTGCGGGAAGACGCAAACGAGTGAGCAGGGGACGAATACTGGTTGCAGATTCTTGAGGGTTAATGAAGCGCATCGCAAGCATGTAAATCACGGTGACGACGATTGCCACGACCCCGAACTTCACGCCAGAGACCAGCCAGCGCACCAGTTTCGACGAAATCGTCGTGTAGATCCCCATGAGCCACAGCACGCCAAAACCGACGACTCCAGCCACAACTGCGCAACAGACATAGGTCAGGTAGGAGCGCACAATGAGCGAAGAATTGACGAAGCGATTGCGATTACCAACCCAACGCATCGCAATCAAACCCTGAACGATGCGGCACACTGTTTCGCCAAGAGCCGCGCCGATGACCCACCAGCGCACGCCCGTCGCAAAGTAGATCGACCACCCAACGATGATCTGCAAAATGGTGGGGACAATGCCCATGAGGAACACGGGCTTTGCGTCCTCGTAAGCGAAGAAGACGCGTTGGCTCATGAGCACGATTCCCGTCGAGGCCACGCCGGGCATGAGGGAAACCAGGATCAGCGCGTAGGAAGAGATCAGTTCGGGCCGGGTCGTATTGGTGACGACCAGCTGCATCATCGGGGCAGCGCCCGCCATGAAGATCGCGGCAGCAAGAACCGTCAGGGAGGTAATGAGGCGAATACCCGTGTGGTAGTGCTCGGCAACTTCCTCGTCGTTATCTTCGGCGACCGCGTAGTTCAAACGCGTGAAGATCGCGGTCGCAAGAGAAACGGTAATGACCGACTGCGGGAGCATGAAGATCAAAAATGCAGCCGAATATCCGGCCAGACCCGCGATGGGCTGGGGGTTCTGGTTGAGGTAGTTATCCGCAATCGAGGCGATGGCGTTCGTTGAGAGAACACCGACCTGGGACACGCCCAAGGTCGCAAATGTCCAGCCTGCAACCTTTGAGGCGGAGCCGAAAGAAGTCCCACGGAAGTGGAAGTCAGGTTTGAATGAGATCCCCGCTCGTCTCATGGGGATGAACAAAACAAGTGCCTGGCACACGACGCCCAAGGTCGTTGTCACCGACAAGAGCCAGAATTGCGGGGAGGTGAAGTCCGTGATGGCGAAGTCTTCGTGGGAACCCCACAGAACCAAGAAAGCGGTCAGACCTGCGATTGCAATGACGTTATTGAGCACCGGCGCCCACATATAGGGGCCGAAAACTCCACGGGCATTGAGGAGCTCACCGAGCAGGTTATAGAGCCCGTAGAAGAAGATCTGCGGCAAACACAAGAAGGCGAAGGAAACTGCAAGGGAGCGAATCTCCATACTGTAGCCCGGCGCCATGATGATGATGAGAAGTGGCGCAAGAAGAGTCGAAACGAAAGCCACCACGAAGAGGATCGTTCCGGCCAGTGTGATGAGGCGGTTGATGTAAACCTGGCCTTCATCTCTCTTGAGTGCGCGAACAATCTGCGGAACCAAGACAGCGTCGAAAACGCCGGAGGCAAGGAGATTAAAGATCGTGTTGGGCAGGGTGTTTGCTGTCTGGAATGCAGCAGAGACCGCACCGCCGGCCGAACCCAACGCCGCCAATAGCATTGCGGTCTTGATGAAGCCAAGGACTCGGGAAACCATTGTTCCCGAGGCCATCAATACGCTGGCTCGTAAAAGCGAACCGTTGCGAGCCTGGCTTTCACTCATTCCTGATCCTCTTCATGTGACTCGGATGTCGTCGGCTTGGCCGGGGGACGCCCGGCTTTCACGAATGCTCCGGTGGACAGTGGAACGTTGACCGTCCCTTTTTCAACGCCACCAACGCCGGGCAGGTGCGAGGACTCCTCAGTGGTCGAGGCATTGAAGCGACGCCGAACCGTGCGGATAATTCCGCCAACGAAGGCAAGTCCGACAAGAACCGCCATGACGACTGTTGCTGCATCTTCCCATCCGGCGCGCATGCGGACTAGAACCTTTTGCGAATCATCAAGGATGGTTCCGCTGGGTGTCGATACCTTGTAGGTCACGCGTATATCGCCCGAACCGATGGCGGTCACGGGTACTTCAACCGTTGAGGAAGAATTCGCTGGAATCGTGGCTGTCGAGGTACTGGTGACACGCAATCTGGGATCGCCCGGGAGCAAAGTGACCTCGACATTGACCGGCCACGGCAAAGAATTGCGCACGCGAACGGGGAAATTAGCGCTCTTATTAATGAGGTTGACCGCGTTAGAAGATTCAACCGATACGGAGGAGCTAAAGGTATTGAGCGACTGAATGCTGCTCACGATCGTTTCGGATCGCTGATCCCCAAGGTCTGCCCGAAGCGCGCTCGAAACGGTTGTATCCACCCTCAGGCGAGCCGCATCAACATTTTCTGTTGCTCCGGCCAGCGGAAGAGTAGCCGCATAAGCGCCGCCTAACGCGCTCATCTCTGAACGAAGGGAGTCGCTAAAAGGCGAATCTTGGACGGCCGTACGCTCGATGTCTGTCGCCTCGGAGTTCACCAGGTCGCTGAAGGAAATCCCCTCAACCCAGCGGTTATCGAGGATTGCTCGCACGCGCTCAAGCCGGGTCTCGTCCAGTGAGGAAGAACGTTGA
>USHU01000187.1 GCA_900554605.1 uncultured Actinomyces sp. | reverse complement strand
GCCGCAACAGGAAGTTCCTCCCTTGGGTTTGTGTTCGCTGGGCTCTTGGCAGTAGTGGGAGTGCTGATGCTTGCTTGGCCGACGCCTGCAACCGCTCAACACATGAGCCCTCGGCGTAAATGAGGCATAGCTTCCGAGCAACGTACTAGGAGCGTGCGCAAGGGGTTGGTGCAGGCAATCTTCATCTCGAAGAACACCTGCACCGACCCTTATGCGTCGTGAATGGGAGTGACAATTGCGATCCTCGAAGCTTGAGCTTGCTGTATTTGCGGTGATGAGCGCGCAGAACTTCGCAGAATTCTTTAGCCTAAGACTATGAGCGATACCCCCATCCTTCGTCAGGAATACCCCTTTGAAGTGATTTCTGAATACACCCCGTCGGGTGACCAGCCGAAGGCTATTCACGAACTTGCCGAGAGACTTCGCGCGGGTGAACAAGACATTGTTTTGCTGGGGGCTACGGGAACCGGTAAGAGCGCGACAACAGCGTGGCTCATCGAGGAAATTCAGCGTCCAGCTTTGGTTTTGGAACCCAACAAGACCTTGGCTGCGCAGCTAGCTGCAGAGTTTCGCCAGTTGTTGCCCAAGAATGCGGTCGAGTACTTCGTCTCGTACTACGACTACTACCAGCCGGAAGCTTACGTTCCCCAGACTGATACTTTCATTGAAAAAGACTCGTCAATCAACGAAGAAGTTGAACGGCTACGTCACAGTGCGACAAATTCTTTGCTTACTCGTCGCGATACCGTTGTTGTTTCCTCGGTTTCGTGTATTTACGGCCTTGGTACGCCGGAAGAATATGTCGCACGAATGATCGAGCTGAGCCGCGGAATGACGATTGACCGCGATGACCTCCTGCGGGCGTTCATTTCCATGCAGTACGCGCGAAACGACCTTGGATTTACGCGCGGGACTTTTAGAGTGCGCGGGGATACGGTCGAGATCATTCCCGTCTATGAAGAACTGGCAATCAGGATTGAAATGTTTGGCGATGAGATTGATTCTCTCGCTGTACTCCATCCTGTCACTGGCAATGTCATTAAAGAAGTCGATCATGTTTATCTGTTCCCTGCCTCGCACTACGTTGCGGGCGAAGAACGAATGAAACGTGCAATTGCTTCGATTGAGGCAGAGCTTGAAGAGCGTCTTGAATGGTTCGAATCACAGGGGAAATTGCTCGAGGCGCAGCGTCTGCGAATGCGCACAACCTATGACTTGGAGATGCTCAAAGAGATTGGGACATGTGCGGGTGTCGAAAACTACTCACGCCATATTGATGGGCGCGAGGCAGGCACTCCGCCTCACACCCTTCTCGATTACTTCCCTGACGACTTTGTACTCGTTATTGATGAATCGCATGTGACAGTTCCCCAAATCGGAGCAATGTTTGAAGGGGATATGTCGCGCAAACGTACGCTGGTTGAACATGGCTTCCGCTTGCCTTCGGCAATGGACAACCGGCCGCTGAAATGGGATGAATTTACTGAGCGCATTGGTCAAACCGTTTACCTCTCAGCTACGCCAGGATCGTATGAACTCGATAGGTCCGATGGGGTAGTGGAACAGATCATTCGCCCCACGGGTCTTGTCGATCCGAAGGTTGTGGTTAAGCCGACTCAACGCCAAGTTGATGACCTTCTCGAGCAGATTCGTGAGCGTGTCGAGCGTGACGAACGCGTTCTTGTGACAACGCTGACAAAGAAGATGGCTGAG
Source organism: uncultured Actinomyces sp. (assembly GCA_900554605.1). Classification (GTDB taxonomy): domain Bacteria; phylum Actinomycetota; class Actinomycetes; order Actinomycetales; family Actinomycetaceae; genus Pauljensenia. The sequence continues at coordinate 1,216 of USHU01000187.1, read as the reverse complement.
GACCTGACAACGTACCTTGCCGAGCGCGGAGTGAAGGTTGAATACCTGCATTCAGATGTCGATACCCTGAGACGAGTTGAGCTTTTGCGTGAGTTGCGTTTGGGAACTTTCGACGTTCTTGTGGGAATTAACCTTTTGAGGGAAGGCTTGGACCTTCCGGAAGTTTCTCTCGTCTCAATCTTGGACGCAGACAAGGAAGGCTTCCTGCGTTCGACACGCTCTCTCATTCAGACGATTGGGCGTGCCGCGCGTAATGTCTCTGGCGAAGTTCACATGTACGCCGATGACATCACCGATTCGATGCGCGCAGCAATCGACGAAACCGAGCGGCGCCGTGAAATTCAGATTGCCTACAACACTGAACACGGTATTGATCCCAAGCCTTTGCGTAAAAAGATTGCAGATGTCACGGACATGCTTGCTCGTGAAGAAGTTGATACAGCAGAGCTGCTCGAGGGCGGATATAGGCGCGAACGTGTAGCCAGCGATATTCGCGCCGATGAGATGGCTTCCTTTGCGGGGCATGAAGGCTCAACGCGCACACGCGAAGAACTTGCTCAGATGGCCGAGAGTGATTTGGAAGAACTGATCCGTCAGCTTTCTGATCGAATGATGGAGGCAGCTCAGGATCTTCAATTTGAGCTCGCAGCAAGGCTTCGTGATGAACTCAGTGAACTGAAGAAAGAACTTCGCGCGATGAAAGCCGCCCACTAACGAGTTGTGGAAAGTGGTACGTATCGCTTCGAGAACCGCTTAAGATAGGTATGTTCTTGTTCGCGACTTTGGGAGTCGATTGTGTCTACAACGGCGCACACGCAAACGCGTCCCGTTCCTTTTAGTAAGCGTGTTATGGCATGGGGTGCTCACGCCTTCACTCTAACCGGTGTTCTTTGGGCAACACTTGCATCGATTGCTCTCTTCGAAGGGCATATCCACCATATGTGGTTGTGGCTGGGAATTGCACTTCTCGTTGACGCCGTCGACGGCTCAATCGCGCGGGCAGTTCGCGTCAGTGAATACGCGCCAGGCTTCGATGGGGCGACTCTGGACAATATCGTTGACTACCTGACGTGGACTTTCATCCCCGCTCTTTTCATGGCCTTCCACCTTCCTTTTGGATCGCGGACACTTGGTATCGGCATGGCCCTGCTGGTCTGCGTCTCATCGATGTTCTGCTACTGCAATGTGTTGCTGAAAACCCCTGACCACTACTTCA
>USHU01000186.1 GCA_900554605.1 uncultured Actinomyces sp. | reverse complement strand
GAACTTGGTGGACTCGACGTGCGCGGAGCTGGTTCCAGCGTGGGAACAGGCGGAATGGCGACAAAGCTCCATGCAGCCTCCATGGCCCAGCACGGTGGAATCGGCGTGATCCTCACCAGTGCAGATCGTTTGAACGAGGTTCTTGACGGGCAGCCGGTCGGAACGTGGTTTGAACCCACGAGAAACCGACCGGCCTCGCGAACCTTATGGATCGCCCACGTTGCTCCCTCAGCGGGACAGATACTCATTGATGCCGGCGCACGCCGCGCGATTACTCGGGGAAAGAAGTCTCTTCTTCCTGCGGGTATTACTGACGTCCTCGGGGTCTTTTCGGCGGGAGAAGTCATCGATATTGTGGATGACAGTGGATTGATTGCTCGAGGGATCTCCCGCTACGACTCAGATAGCTTGGCCAAGCTCATGGGCCATAAGCAGGAAGACAAACAGAAGGAACATATGCGTCCGGCTGTTCACCGCGACGATCTTGCCGTTCTTGTTCAGGAGTAAACGTGAGTAACGAACTGGATATTTTTGAGCTGACCGACCATGCGCGCCGCGCGCAGCGCAAACTTGCCACTTCTTCGAGTGCGCAGCGTAACGCTGTATTGCGTGCAATTTCTGCCGCTCTGATCGCTGATTCAGAAGAGATCCTTGAATCGAATGCACGCGATTGTGAGCGCGCACTCGACAAGGGGATGGCTACTGGCCTCGTCGATCGTCTGCGTCTTGATGACTGCCGCGTGCGCTCTATCGCGCAGTCCGTTCTCGACGTGGTTGGCCTTGGAGATCCGGTTGGAACAATTATTCGTGGGGGATGCACCGAAGATGGTTTGCGTGTCTCCCAGATCCGCGTTCCGATGGGCGTTGTCGGCATGATCTACGAGGCGCGTCCCAACGTGACTGTCGATGCTTCTATCCTTGCTCTTAAATCGGGTAATGCCGTGATTCTTCGCGGTGGAAGCGCCGCTCTTTCGACAAATGAGACCCTTGTCAAGGTTATTCGTCGCGCGATTGAATCGTGTGGATTCTCGGCAGACTTGGTCCAGACTGTTGATTCCTGGGGACGTGAGGGTGCACGTGCGATGATGCGCGCACGCGGTGGCATCGACGTTCTTATTCCCCGAGGCGGCGCGGGCCTGATCCGCGCTGTCGTCGAAGAATCCACCGTCCCGGTTATTGAAACGGGAACTGGAAACTGCCACGTCTATGTTGATAGCGGTGCTGATGTTCAAGCTGCGCTGGCCATCATCATGAACGCGAAGACCCAAAGGGTCGGCGTCTGTAACGCTGCAGAAACCCTTCTGGTTCACCGTGATATGGTCGCTTCTTTCCTCCCCCTTGCTCTTGAACAACTCACTGCCGCGGGAGTGACGATTCACGCCGATGAAGCGACCCGTGAGTGCGCTGCTGTGGGCGATTTAGTCAGTTCACAGTTGATCTGCGCGGCAACGGAAGAAGACTGGGCAACAGAGTACCTCTCGATGGACTTGGCCGTGCGCGTTGTTGACTCAATCGAAGAAGCAGTTGAGCATATCCGCACTTATTCTTCTGGCCATACCGAGGCGATCTGCACTCCCTCGCTGAAGGCAGCACACTTCTTCCGCTCCAACGTTGATAGCGCGGCTGTCGCGATCAACGCCTCGACACGTTTCACCGATGGCGGCCAGCTGGGCTTGGGCGCCGAGATCGGCATCTCCACCCAAAAGCTTCACGCGCGAGGCCCGATGGGATTGGCTGAACTGACAACCAGCCAGTGGATTATCGAAGGCGACGGCGCGGTACGAAAGTAAGGGAGGGGAGTATGCCTACTCTGGACGCGGCCTCGGGAAGAATCCGACGTTCAATCGGGATCATGGGCGGCACCTTTGACCCGATCCACCACGGGCACCTCGTAGCTGCATCCGAGGTTATGGATGTCTTCCAACTCGATGAGGTTATTTTCGTTCCCACCGCAATGCAGCCCTTCAAAGCGGGTAGGAGGGTTACTCCCGCGGAACATCGCTATTTGATGACGGTGATTGCAACCGCATCGAACCCGCGTTTCTCGGTCTCCCGGGTCGATATCGACCGCGGTGGAACGACCTACACGATCGATACTCTGCGTGATCTCAAAGGCATCTATCCGGATGCAGATTTTTACTTCATTACGGGAGCCGATGCTCTGACACAAATTGTTCAGTGGAAGGATGCTGATTCCCTCTTTGAAATGGCTCATTTCATTGGTGTGACGCGACCGGGACACGTCCTTGATGCGAAGAAACTTCCCGCATCCTCCGTCTCTTTGCTGGAAGTGCCGGCAATGGCGATCTCCTCAACGGATTGCAGAAGGCGCGTCGAGCGGAATAAACCGGTGTGGTACCTCGTACCCGATGGCGTCGTTCAATACATCAATAAGTACCGTCTGTATCGCGCCGATCGCTAAAACGCGATGTGCCCCGCCCGCCCGCCGGCACTCTCGGTGGCTCGCGGGACCAGATAATGGCAGACTGAAAGAAACGAAAGGATAACTGTGGACGTTCAAAGCGATGATCTCATCACAAGTGCGCTTCGAGGCGCTGCCAATAAGCTTGCCCAGGATCCTGTGTTGATTGATGTTTCTCAGCGTCTTGGGATCGCAGAGTCGTTCTTGGTGGTCTCTGCCCCTTCGTCGCGTCAAGTTCGCGCGATTGCCGAAGAAATCATGGATGAGATCGGGCGCGACTGGCACGTCGTTCCCAAACGCATTGAAGGACGCAGCGAGGGAACGTGGGTTCTGGCCGATTATGGCGATGTTGTCATCCACGTGATGAGCCAAGAAGATCGGGAGTTCTATGCGCTTGAGCGGCTGTGGGCGGATCAAACGATCACTCGTCTTGAACTTCCCGATGTGGCTCCCGGGGCAGTGCGGCCGGCAATGACTCCCGCACAAGTGATTGAGGGGATTGAAGAGTGA
>USHU01000185.1 GCA_900554605.1 uncultured Actinomyces sp. | reverse complement strand
TCATCATGGGAACGGGGAGGATGTGAGCGTTGGGGCCACCCAGGTAGCGGTACAGGGGCAGGCCTGCGGACTCAGCTGCAGCCTTTGCAACAGCAAGGGAGACACCGAGAATGGCGTTTGCGCCGAGCTTGCCCTTGTTGGGGGTGCCGTCCAGCTCGATCATGATTTCATCGATGCGACGCTGGTCGGAAGCGTCTTCGTCAATCAGTTCGGGGGCGATGATGTCGTTCACTGCGTCAACGGCGTCCTGAACGCCCTTGCCCTGGTAACGACCCTTGTCGCCGTCGCGACGCTCAACGGCCTCGAATGCACCGGTGGATGCACCAGAGGGAACTGCTGCGCGCTCAAAGGTGCCGTCTTCAAGGACGACCTCAACCTCGACGGTGGGGTTACCGCGGGAGTCGAGGATCTCGCGAGCTCCGATTGCTTCAATGCTTGCCACGTTAATTCTCCAATCGATTAACTACGTGACTACTGTCGTATCTAACGCTAGTACATTCGGGGCCACTCCATCAGTAGTACGCGAGTACTCACACACGTTTTCCTCGTCACGATCAAGGGCACATTGGCGCAAATTAGACATAGGTCCCCATAAATGCCGTATCGCCCACCCTCACGGGTGGGCGATACATCACATTTCAGACACGTGGTGGTATCCCCATGCGCCCACGCAGAGCCGGCGACTAGTTCTGGCGTCCCTGCTGCGCGGCAGAGCTCGAGCGAACGACGTCGCCGAAAACTGTCTGAGTCAGCTCATTGCTTTGCGCATTGTAGGTGCCGTAGCGCGGATTGATCTCAACCTTCGTTGACTGCATAATCTGCGAAATCTGATTGCTCAGCTCCTGCGATTTTTCGGAGGAAAATCCCATTGAACGCAGCTTTTGCAGAGCCAAAGTGTCCTTGACGATCGTCTTCAAAAAGGGAGTCGGTTCTTCGACAGGAGTGCTCTGTCCTCCACGAGCAACAACGCGCTCCCCCATTTGCTGGAACTGTTGCATGACCTCTTCGTCGCTCACCGTCACGCCGTTTTCTTCAGCAACTTGGCCCACTGCACGTGAAGAACTCATATCCGGAAGGAATTGCGCTGCATCGACCTGCTGCCCCATCAATGCGCTGAGCTGCTGACTAGACAGGTCCAGTTCTGCCTCGCTCACGCTCCAATCGCCAATGATCGCTGCGGTTCCCGGGTGCGTGGAGCAGGCACCGAGGCCCAATCCACACACGGTCAAGATTGCCGCAGCCTTCGATGCGCGTGAAAGAGAAACCATGACTATATCCTCCGGAAAATCACTCTGTATAGGTGTCAGTGTAGCGCTCTGATTAGGCCTGAGACGCCTGCGGCGACTTGAGCACCTTCGTCATCAGATTTTCGATCCAGTCGATAAGGGCGTGATCCGTCAAGGGAACACCACCAATACGTGCCGGCATCGGCGCAGGAACGAGCAACTGACGAACAGCAGCTTTCACGACGCATCCCGGGTACAAGCGCTTGAGCCTCATCGCCTGAGATTCTTTCAATTCGATGGGGTGAATCCGCAGGTATTTACCCTGCGTTGCAAGCTCATCAATACCCATGCGACGCAGGAGCGAACGAAGACGAGCAATCTCAAAGAGCAAGTCAACCTGCTGGGGAATAGGACCGTAGCGGTCAGCCAACTCCTCACGCAGATCTTTTTCCTGTTCGTTGGTTTCAACCGCAGCAATCTTGCCGTAGACCTCAAGGCGTAGGCGTTCAGCGGAGATGTAGTCCTCTGGGATATGCGCATCGACGGTAATGTCCAAACGCAGGTCCTTCTTTTCTTCCTTACGCTGCCCCTTAAAGGCAGCGACCGCATCCGCGACCATTCGGACATAGAGGTCAAAGCCCACGCCCTCGATGTGTCCCGATTGCGCGCCTCCCAAGAGGTTACCGGCGCCTCGGATTTCCAAATCTCGCTGAGCAACTGCAAGACCCGCACCCAGATCAGCGTTCTGGGCGATCGTCTGCAAGCGCTCGTGCGCCATCTCTGAAAGAGGCCGGTCAGAGGGGTAGAAGAAGTACGCATAGGCGCGCTCTCGGCCTCGGCCCACACGACCACGTAACTGGTGCAATTGGGACAGACCGAAAGTATCCGCGCGGTCAACAATCAGAGTATTCGCGTTCGAAATATCGAGGCCGGTTTCCACGATGGTGGTACACACCAGAACGTCGAAATCGTGGTTCCAGAAGTCAACGATGACGCTTTCCAATTGGTGTTCGTTGAGCTTTCCGTGGGCGACTCGGATTCGCGCCTCGGGAACAAGTTCTTGGATGTGCGCTGCGACCGAGGCGATAGAGTCCACGCGGTTGTGCACGTAGAAGACCTGGCCATCGCGCAAAAGCTCACGTCGGATAGCGGCGCTGACCTGTGCGTCAGTATGCGCGCCGACGAAAGTGAGAACGGGCTGGCGTTCTTCGGGTGGGGTCTGAAGAATCGACATCTCGCGAATGCCCGAAACCGCCATTTCCAAGGTCCTGGGAATGGGGGTTGCGGACATTGAGAGGACGTCCACATCGGCTCGCAGGGCTTTGAGGGTTTCCTTGTGCTCGACACCGAAACGCTGTTCCTCGTCGATGATGACCAGGCCCAGATCCTTGAAGGTAATGGCACCGGAGAGCAGTGAGTGGGTACCAATGACCAGGTCCACTCCTCCCGAGGCCAAGCCTTCCTTGACCTTTTCCGCTTCCTTGGGCGTCGAGAAACGCGAGAGTGTGCCGATGGTGACGGGGAATCCCGCATAGCGTTCCGCGAAGGTTTCGGCGTGCTGCTGGACGAGAAGCGTCGTTGGCACCAAGACGGCGACCTGTTTGCCGTCTTGGATTGCTTTGAAAGCTGCACGGACTGCGATCTCGGTTTTTCCATAGCCCACGTCGCCCGTGAGAAGGCGGTCCATGGGCATGGGCTTTTCCATGTCGGCTCTCACTTCGTCAA
>USHU01000184.1 GCA_900554605.1 uncultured Actinomyces sp. | reverse complement strand
CGCCGCTGCTCAGCGAATGTCTCCAGAAGAGATAAGTGAGCCTCAGTAATGAAGGCAGAGCTTGGTGGCAGCTTTCTCGATCGCTTAGCCCTGGCGCTTGACGAGGCTTGGGGAATGAAAGTGAGTGGAAGTTTTGCCGCTGACGGTGGGGTCGTCTTCAATGCTGGGGTTTTTGCTGCTCCCCACGAAGAGGCCGATTACCACGAGGGTGTCTATTCCTTCTACTACTGCGAGCGTGCCTCCAGAGGTGCTGCCCTGTTCCAGACGACTAATCGGAACGTTTTCGACCACTGTCTACTTCACTACTATGGAAACCCTCTGCGCAGTCGATACAGTTTCCCCAAATTGACACTGGGAGACACTGCTTCGATCCGTTCGGGCAATGACTCGCACCGATTCTTCGCTTCGACATGATTACCTTGGAATTCGTTCAGACAGTGGGAACTTCTATCCGTGCAAAACGGGCGATTTTCGCCTGCTCGCGGGGCTTTCTCACGTGGTTGAGTATTCGCCGCTTGAGGTGTTGGAGTGCTACTTGCGTCCAGATGCTGCGCCACTTTTAACGCAGTGGCTTTCAAAGCCCGCAGGATGACATGTTTCGTGGCATATGATGGGTAATAGCTCGCGGAAAGGTGAAATACATGGATGCAACGACACCAGAGCCTAAGGAACCGCAGGGTCCTTGGCGTTGGTTGATGGACAGTGAAGAGGTGAGTTCTTCACTGGTGCGTTCCAGCATTGAGCAGTTCACCAGCCTGGAGGCCTACACCTCTAAGTTTGGCGATATGGTCGACATGATCGGCTACCCCTATCTTTCACGCGTGTGGCAGGTTGATCCCAATGGCAAGCCCTACTCCTTCGAACAGCGCTGCCTGGCAATCACCGATGTCCACTCGCCCTACTACGCGTACACGATTGCGAAGCTTCCCGTTTATGCGTTGATTTCAACCGGAATTACCGCACCGAACTTCGGTGTGAAAGGTGGCGCGCGGGAAGTGCGTTTCATCTACGGTGGCGAACTTTTGACGGTCGCCGAGTGCGTTGAACTGGGTATCTTGAAGGGACGGTCTCTGTCATGAGTACTACCAGTCAACTGATCGAATTCGCTAAATCCTCTGGCGCTTTCTGGATGAATCGCGGCACTGGTACTGCACTGACGTGGGATAGCGGTATTTACTGGCACAACTTGTGGACCGAGCACGATGATCAGGGCACTTTGCTGTACAAGTATGGTCCCAGTGAGCGTTGGGAGGATCGCTCGACTTTCGTTGCTTCCCCCTTCGAGGATTGGACGGCGAAGGGCGCGATTATCCACGTGGGCGAGTTCGCACGTAGTTATCTAGGTTGGGATCCGATCGTCATTCCGCAGGTTGATTCTGATCCCGTTGCGCATCCTTACGTGTATTCGCAGTTCTTTCCGTGGGTTGGAGGGCTTGAGCTGGATGGAAAAGTCCTGCCTTTGACCGTCCGTACAATGTTCCCCACCCACCGAGAACTCACTGCGTTTGCGCATATTGCGCCTGTTGATTCCCAAAAATTGCTGGATGCATATATGTCTGAAGATGGTGGGATTCTGAGGAACTGGGTTCGCCGCAGTTAGTTGTTTGATTTTCGAGGCCGAGGCAGCCGGGTGGACATGTTGAGTTCATCCGGCTGCTTTTTCGTCTTGTGAAGGTTTTTTGGACCTTCTTTTGAATCTTGAGATTGTGGGGGCGTGGTTGTAGCGTGGGAGTATGGACGAGAGCTTTGGTTTGGACCGCGTTGAGGCGGCTCGAGCTGAGCTGCGCGAGGAAGTTGAGGCTGCTCTTGAACGAGGGAGTAAGGCGCAGTCATTTCTTGAACTGCTTGAGGGCGTTCGGGGTGAGGGGGCGTCGAAAGGCGGTGTTGTTCGCGTGAGCGTCGACTCTTCGGGAATGCCCATTAGTGTCGTTGTCGACGGTTTTCCAAAGCTCGGTGGTGCATTTATCGAGGCGTTTAGGCGGGCTGTGCAGGATTTGGGCGCAGGTATTGCTGACCGGGCGGCGGCCGCCTATGGAGCATCGTGTGTGGAATCGCGTGAGTTTTTGCAAGCTTTTGGCAGTAGGCGTGAAATTAGTGCAGAACTTGAGGTGGCTGTGCGCGGTGGGTTTGACCGTTTCGGCTGTTTGCGTCCTGAAGGTGTACGTCGAGCGGCTGCAGGCCGATCCGGTCACTGATCTAGGAGGGGTGTGCGGTGAGCGTTGTGGAAGAAGTTGAAGCTCCCGAATTATCGACGGGGAAACAGATCCAAAGCTTACGGTCGTTCCGGATAGTCCGACTACCACGAATCAGGAAAGCGGATATTCGTCTGAACATCCGTGGTACACGGGCGGTGGAGCCTTGGAGGATATCGCAGGTATCGCAGGCGCGGTTGAATCGGGGAGCTGGCTTGATGGTGGTTTGTCGGGCTTGTCGTTGGTTGCCGATACCGCATCGATGTATTTCGATCCCTTAGGTACAGCACTGTCGTGGGGCGTAGCGATGATCATGGACCACTGTGATCCTTTGCGCAGCTGGTTGCACAAGCTTGCAGGAAATCAGGACGACGTATCGGCCAAGGCTAATACGTGGCGCAATGTTGCGTGTGCCTTGGAAGAAAACGCTAAGCGGATGGACGCTAATGTTGCGTCATTTACGCAGTACTCCAGGGGACAAGCTGCCAATTCTTTTGCTGAGTCTGCTGGCGGCGTGAACGCGCTGATTGTGGGGGCCGCACAGGGAGCTCGCGTGCTGTCGCAGGGCTTGGAGATTCTAGCGGGTGTGGTCGAGGTCGTATATTCGATGGTGCGCGATGCGATCTCTCAGATTGTAGGTACGTTTATTAGCGCTGTTATTCAGGCGCTGCTGACGGCTGGTTTGGCCTTGGCAAAATTAATACCTGAGATCAGCGTGAAGGTTTCTGCTTGGGTATCCAAGCTGTGGGGGCATATCGA
>USHU01000183.1 GCA_900554605.1 uncultured Actinomyces sp. | reverse complement strand
CCAGCGCGCGCTTGACGGGGTTAAAGATCACGCCCTGCGGTTCAAAGAGGGCACGGGAGGAGTTTTTGCTCATACAAAAATGATACGGGCAGACTCCGTCATCTCCGACAATCTCACAAATAAAATTTCACACAGTGGACATTCAGGCTTTGTCCAGAAAATTCACTCAAAATGTTCACTATGACGGAATTTGAGAACAATGGAGAAGCACGACTTCTCGTCGTTGACGATGAACCCAATATCCGAGATCTTCTGGCCTCATCACTGCGATTCGCAGGTTTCGATGTCATTACGGCAGAAGACGGCGCCTCGGCATACCATCAGGCGCAGGAAGAACGCCCTGACCTGATCGTCTTGGACGTCATGCTTCCCGACATGGACGGTTTCACCGTGACCCGCCGCCTGCGCGACGCTGGAATCACCATCCCTGTTTTGTTCCTGACCGCTCGCGACGATATGCGTGACAAGATCCAGGGCCTCACGGTCGGCGGCGACGACTACGTCACCAAGCCCTTCGGCCTCGAAGAAGTTGTTGCGCGCATTCGCGCAATTCTGCGCCGTACGCTCGGCGAAAGCGGCGATGATGGCAAGCTCCGTGTCGCAGACCTCGTCATCGATGAGGACGCTCACGAAGTGACCCGCGCCGGTGTGCCGATCGATCTTTCCCCCACCGAGTTCAAGCTTTTGCGCTACCTGATGATCAATCAGGGACGCGTCGTTTCCAAGATGCAGATCCTCGATCACGTGTGGGAATACGACTGGGACGGCGAAGTTGCGATCGTCGAATCCTACATTTCCTATCTGCGTCGCAAGCTTGCTGTTGAAGGTGCAAGCGGCGAGCTGATTCACACTAAGCGAGGCGTTGGATACATCCTGCGAGACGAAAACTAAGAGATGTATTCTCGCGGGGTCGTATACAAATTCTGGTCGTCACGTTCGTTGACGGCCAGAATTGTTACGCTTACCGCGCTTCTTTTAACGTTTGGTCTTTCCCTTTCTGCAACGGTGATGATCGGGCTTTTGCAACGCCACCTAGTTGCACAGGTTGACGATGAACTCTCGTCGACAGTTCTGTCACTGTCCTCGAAAGTCATCGAAACACCGGAGGAACTCGCGAAAGAGCCCAGTCTTCCGACTCTCTACTACCTGAATATCCACCGGGACTCGGAAGAGGATGTCACCTTACTCTCGGCCTCGACGCGCGACCACGCGGGTAAGCCACTAGTCCCCGAGCTCCTCCAGCCCGGAGAAAGCGCGAATACAGCTAGCGGATGGACCGACCCCATTACCGTCGAATCGACGAAGAAAGGCTCGATGTGGCGAGCCGTCATTGTCCCCATCACGCGCAAGGGTGAAACCACCCCATCGGGAACCCTCACCGTCGCTCTGCCCCTCAACGACGTCCAATTCACCATCCAAAACATGGCGGGATACGTCGCGACAACGGCAATTGCGATCATCGCTATCGGAACGGGATTGGCAACCTATCTCGTGAGGCGTGCGCTTTCTCCGCTGCGCGATATTGAGACGACAGCGGGTGAGATCGCCGCAGGAGACCTCACCCAGCGTGTTCCTTTCGCGCCGCCTTCTACCGAAGTCGGTTCGCTCTCCAAGTCCTTGAACTCTATGCTCTCCCAGCTTGAGCAATCTTTCGCCGCACGCGAAGAATCGGAACGGAAGATCAGACGCTTCGTCTCCGATGCCTCGCACGAATTGCGCACTCCCCTTGCCGCGATCTCCGGCTACTGCGAGCTGTACTCGATGGGTGGAGTCCCAAGCGAACGCACGGGTGAAGTCATGGGGCGTATTCGCTCCGAGTCAACGCGTATGAGCTCCTTAGTTGAAGACCTTTTGACTTTGGCGCGCCTCGATGAGGGACGTCCAATGGAAATCGTTGACGTCGACGTCATCGCCATGCTGCGCAATGCTCGTTTTGATTTGACGGCTCTTGACCCCACCCGTCAGGTTGAGATTGAGGGCTTTGACTCGCAAGACCTCCCTCAATCCGTGTGGATTCAAGCTGATCGCGATCGACTTCAGCAGGTACTAACCAATGTCATCGGCAATATCGTGCGCTACACGCCTCGTTCTTCCCCGGTTGAGATTGCCGTTGCGCAGCGCCCCTCCAACGTTCTCATCGAGTTCAGAGATCACGGTCCGGGTATCGCAAAGGAAGACTTCGAAAAGGTCTTCCAGCGCTTCTATCGAACCGAGAATTCCCGCGCACGATCCCTCGGTGGTTCGGGTCTTGGCTTGTCGATCGTCTCCTCGATTGTCTCTGCCCACGGCGGGCACGCCGAACTTGCTAAGACGCCTGGCGGAGGGCTGACCGTCCGCATCACTATGCCGATTGTGCAATCCAAGGACCGCATCAACACACAGCCCGATGCATAAAAGTGCTGGGAGATAACCGGGCGGGCGCTGTGTTGCCTCTGCGAGTTTTCTCGCGTTAAGATCACGGCCGTGCCAAGTGCCACGAAAGTGGCTAGCATGGCAAAGTAACATTGTCAGACTAGGAGTGAACGCTCATGGGTGCCGATGCACCTCAGTGGCTTTTTAGTTCCTTTGTGGACGCGATGCAAGAGATCGGGGCGAGCGCCCCGATTCCTGTTCTTGAGGCTGAAGCGCGTGACTTAATTTCTCGGTGGAATGCCCAAGGACGTTTTCTTCACAACACCCGTCACCTGCTGAAGACCCTGTCGCGTATTGACGAGATCGCTTCAACCGCGCACGATCCCGATGTACTTCGAGTTGCTTTGTGGTACCAGGGGGCCGTACTCAATCGTAGTTTTGACGTCTTCCGCCGCGGTGAAACGGGCGATGAGCAAGAGTTTGCGTCGCTGTATCACGCACGTTCACGCATGGAAACTCTGGGAGTGAGCGAGGATGTGATCTCGCGTATCCAAGAGCTCATGATGGCTCTGTTCACTCATCGCGCCGATCCTTCCGATA
>USHU01000182.1 GCA_900554605.1 uncultured Actinomyces sp. | reverse complement strand
GCGAAATTTCGCTCAATACCTACGTCGCCTGCGATGTCTGCCACGGATCGATGTGCGAGCCCGGGAGCGAACCGACAACCTGTGGGACCTGTAGCGGTGCAGGCTATTCGATTCAAACCCAGCAGACCATGCTGGGAACCATGCGCACCCAAGTTCCTTGCCCCACCTGCCAGGGATATGGAACCGTCATCGAACAGCCGTGCCATGAATGCGCGGGCCAAGGACGCGTACGCACTCGCCGAAGCCTGACCATCGACATCCCCGCAGGTGCAGGAGATGGCATGCGCCTGCGCCTTGCCGGACAGGGTGAGGTCGGTCCCGGCGGCGGCCCGAATGGTGATCTCTATGTCGATATCGTCGAAAAGAGGCACCCCACCTTCTCGCGCCAAGGCGATGATCTGTACATGACCGTCACCATTCCCATGACTGCAGCAGCTTTGGGAAGTACTTTCGAGCTCGATACCTTGGATGGAAAACAATCCATCACGGTCAAGCCTGGAACTCAGCCCGGCGACGAACTGCGTCTGTCCGGCTTGGGTGTCGGACACTGCATATCGGCATCAACGTCGAGATTCCACGCAAGCTTGACGACCGTTCCCGCGAGCTCCTCGAAGAGCTTTCCGCTGTGCGCGGGGAAGAAAGCGCCCGTCCCGAAAAACAGGGTTCCTCCTTCTTCGATAAGCTTCGCGAAACCTTCACAGGCCAGTGATCGGAACACATCGATGACCCTTCCCGTTTTCATCGCTCCCGAGGCCGCCGCCCTCCGTGGCTGCGCTCTTGGGGATTCCTACACTCTTGACGGGGATGAAGGCTTCCACGCCGCAACTGTTCGCCGCATGGATGTGGGGCAAATGCTCGACCTTGTTGACGGTGACGGATTGCGTGTCCGCGGGAGCGTGATTGAACGAGCGAAAAAGTCATTGATTCTTCGCGTTGAAGAGATCATCCACGAGGCGCCCCCGTCTGTACGTTTGGTCCTTGTTCAGGCTTTGTCCACGGGTGGCCGGGATGAAATGGCCATTGAAATGGCAACGGAAGTCGGGGTCGACGCTGTAATTCCTTGGCAGGCTAATCGCAGTGAAGTGCGCTGGAAGGGCGAAAAAGCCGCGAAAGGCATGAAGAAGTGGGAGTCGACTTTAAGGGCGGCCGCGAAGCAGTCTCGTCGTGCCTTCATTCCTCGCCTCGAAGATGCCTGCACTTCCCAAAGACTTGCTCAGTGGATTGGCGAAGAAACAGCAGCCGGCGCGTGGGTGATCGTCTGCCACGAGAGCACGCAGGCCCCTTTGAGTCTTCTCTTGCGTGAGCTGCGTGCTGCTGCAGAAAAGCCTTTGCCCTCCACTGTCGAGGCCCCTGTTCAGTCGGCGCCGGGAACTTGCCTTCCGCCTCGGATCAGCGTGATCGTTGGCCCCGAAGGTGGGGTTGACCCCGATGAGCTTTCTCTTTTTGAGGCCGCGGGTGCACGCGTGTGCCTATTGGGGGCAACAGTCTTGCGTGCCTCGACCGCAGGCCCGGTTGCTTTGTCACTGATCAGCGATGCGATTGGACGGTGGTGACATGGAGGCAAAACGGATCGAAATTCCCAGGGGTGTCGACCCGGTTGTCCTGTTCGGCACATCAGATCGCGTCTTGCGCTCCCTTGAAAAAGGGTTCCCACAGGTGCGCTTTTCTCTTCTGGGACGCACTCTGTCGATGATTGGTCCCGAAGGCATTGTCGATATGGCTGTTCAATTGGTCGACGAACTGGTTGAACTTGCTAAAGAAGGACAGTCTCTCGATGCCGACGGAGTCGAACAGGCAATCGCACTCCTCACTTCAGCGCACTCGTCGACCGAGCGTCCGCAGGAGATTCTTCGCAGTCGAGGACGTTCGATTCGTCCGCAGTCTGCGGGGCAAAAAGCCTATGTTGACGCCATTGAACGCTCGACACTGGTCTTCGGCCTCGGCCCTGCCGGTACCGGGAAAACGTACCTTGCAATGGCGCAGGCGGTATCAGCGCTGCTCTCTGGTCAGGTCCGACGCATTGTTCTCACGCGCCCCGCGGTCGAAGCGGGGGAGAATCTGGGTTTCTTGCCGGGAACCTTGACAGACAAGATCGATCCCTATCTGCGCCCCCTCTTCGATGCCTTGGGCGACATGATGGATCCCGACGCTCTGCCCAAGCTCATGGCCTCCGGCGCAGTTGAAGTTGCTCCTTTGGCGTATATGCGCGGCAGGACTTTGAACGATTCATTCATCATCTTGGACGAGGCGCAAAACACGACGCTTGCACAGATGAAAATGTTCCTCACCCGTCTGGGCTTCAACTCCAAGGTCGTCGTCACCGGCGACACCTCGCAAATCGACTTAGCGGGGGAGCGCAGCAGTGGCCTGCTTGTCATCGAAGATATTCTGGGCGGCATCGATGACATAGAATTTTGTCATCTGACAAGCGCCGATGTTGTGCGTCATCGACTTGTTGGCGAGATCATTGACGCATACGAACGCTGGGATGAGTCACTGGCACGCCTGAAAGCACGCCGAGACCGCTCACTTCACTCCCGTTCCCGACACAATGGACATTAAGTCATGACCGAAGTTCTCAACGAAACCGACTACGAGATCGACATTGCAGAGTTCGTGCAATTGGCTGACTTCGTACTCAGCGCGATGCATGTCTCGACCGAGGTCGAACTCAACATCATCTTCATCGACCCCGAACCCATGGAAGAACTTCACGTGCGCTGGCTGGACCTTGAAGGCCCCACCGACGTCATGAGCTTTCCGATGGACGAACTTCGCCCGGGTACCGCCGAGCACCCCACGGCCTCGGGAACGCTGGGGGATATCTGCATCTGCCCGCAGGTGGCCGAAAAGCAAGCCCGCGAGGCCGGCCACTCGACCGCAGAGGAAATGCTTTTCCTCGCCACCCACGGGATGCTTCACCTCATGGGATACGATCACGCTGAACCCGAAG
>USHU01000181.1 GCA_900554605.1 uncultured Actinomyces sp. | reverse complement strand
ACCATTGAAGACTGGGCGCTCAATGACGCGGTTGTCAAGCACACCGATCCAGCGCACCCGGTTCATCTGATTCTCGTTGTCGACGGACAAGATGTTTCGACTTACGGCGCTGACGGCATGATTTTGTCAACGCCGACGGGATCGACGGCCTATTCCTTCTCTGCAGGTGGACCGGTTGTCTGGCCAGATACTGAGGCTGTTGTTATTTCCCCGATCGCAGCACATGGTCTCTTTACTCGTCCTCTTGTCGTCGGTCCGAGTTCAACGATCGAAGTATTCATCAACGAAGAGAACTGGAGCGCGCCGGAAGTGTGGTGCGATGGGCACCGGCGTACTGTGGCTCCTTCGGGAACATCCGTCATTGCCAAGGTTTCGGCAAACCCGGTTCGATTGGTCCGAATGTCACACACTCCCTTTTCTGAGCGCCTCGTGACCAGGTTTAACCTACCCGTGCGGGGGTGGAGAACTCCGGAGGGAAACGCTCCATGATCGAGTCATTGGACATTGACAACCTCGGCGTCATTGAAAGTGCGCACGTTGATTTTGGCCCGCGCTTTACAGTGCTCACGGGGGAGACCGGTGCAGGTAAAACGATGGTGCTGACCTCCCTCAATCTTTTGCTGGGTGGGCGTGCTGACCCGCAGATGGTTCGCCGAGAAGGGGAGGACGAAACCTCTGCGCGGGCAAGCGTTGATGGTGTTTTTTCAGTTCCCTTATCGATCGCTCAAGAAATTGACGAGATGGGCGGAGCCGTTGATGACGGTCTTTTGTATGTTTCTCGTACCGTTCCACTGAGCGGGCGCTCTCGGGCTGCCTTGGGCGGGCGAGCAATGCCGGCCTCGGCACTGTCTCGAATTATCGGCTCATTGGTGACGATTCACGGTCAATCCGACCAGCTACGGTTGCGTTCGCAAGCAGCTCAGCGTGATGCTTTGGATTCCTACGGGGATGCTCAGCACATAGAATTGCTTTCGGCATATAGGCACTCATGGAAGAAAGCTGTGCAGATTGCCAATCGTCTGCGCGAAGTACGTCGCTCAAGTAACGAACGTGAAGAAGAAATTGCACGCCTGAGTCAGGCTCTGGAACTTTTTGATACGCTGCGCCCCCGCGAAGGCGAAGAAGACGAAATACTCTCGCAGATCCAACGCCTGACGAATACGGAGGATCTGCGTCGCCACGTTGGAGCTTCGCTTGCCTTCCTCGAAGGAGACGAGGACACGGATGGGATTATTGACCTCATTGGGCGGGCGCTGGATTGCCTGCGCACTGCGGCACGTTTTGATCATTCTCTGAGCGCTATCGGGCAGCGCTTTAAGCAATCTGCCCTTGAACTATCGGCAGTGCGTGACGATCTTGCACACTATCTTTCTACTGTCGAGGCCGATCCTGAAACGCTTGCGGCACTGCATGCCCGTCGTGCGTCTTTGCGCCAGTTGATGGAAGGGCGAGCAGCAGATATTAGCGGACTTCTTGAATGGGAGAAGGAAGCTCGGGCTCGCTTGCAGGCCCTGACCGCTGAAGACGATGACCCCGAATCCCTTGAACGAGCTTTGGCGCAGGCGCAAACAGTCGTCCTTGAATGGGGTAACAAGCTTGCTGCCTCACGCCGACAACTTGGCGAGGAATTGAGCGCGAAAGTGACGAGTGAGCTTCACGCGCTTTCAATGCCGGATGCGAGTTTCACTGTGTCATGGGAGGAACATTCGCCCTCATCCACCGGTTTGGAAGATCCGGTCATGCTTTTGCAGCCTCACCCGCAAGCCCCACCACGCCCTCTTGGCGTGGGTGCATCCGGCGGCGAGCTCTCGCGAGTCATGCTGGCTTTGGAAGTACTTTTGGGTGAATCCGACTCCGATGTGACCTTTATCTTTGACGAGGTCGATTCGGGAATTGGTGGGAAAACCGCCGTAGAAGTGGGAGCTCGTCTTGCTCGTCTTGCCGAGCATCATCAAGTCGTTGTCGTTACTCACCTCGCACAGGTTGCTGCTTATGCGGATCACCATCTTTTAATCGAGAAGAATGACGGACGTACCAGTATCCGTGTGCTCGAAGGAGATGAGCGGGCTGGGGAGCTTGCGCGGATGATGAGTGGGGATGCGCACTCTGAGGCGGCGCGCCGGCATGCTTATGAGCTCTTGGGGCTGGACATGCCACAATCGAAAGCGTGAGCCAAGAAAAATCAGGACTTTCAGGTAGCAGGAATACCTCGATTGAGGGACGCGTATGGATTGCGCGTGATCTCCATCAGAAGATTCCCACAATTGATGAAGGCGATTTCCTGCTCATCGAGGATAACGATCTTACGCAGGCAGATGCTGAACTCATCATTGAAAGTGGCGCGCAGCTTGTGATCAATGCGGCGCTATCGGTTACTGGACGCGTGCGTAGCCGTGGCCCTCAGACACTGATCGATGCGGGTATTGTTCTTATCGATGATTGTGGAGCCGATGTCTGGGCGCTCAAAGACGGCGATTCGATTAGGGTCGAAGGAACGGACATCCTCCGAGAGGGTAAACGAGTCGCTCAAGGACACCGCTATGACTCACTGAAGGATCTTCCCTCAGATATTCCGGATGCTGACCAGGCTCTCTCCGACCAACTTCAAGCATTTGAAGCTTCGACCTCGACCTTCTTGGAGTACGAAGGTGCGGGCGTTCTGCGAGGAGAAGGCTACCCGGAGCTTGCAACAAAGGTCAGTGGCCGCCAGGTCCTGCTCGTGTGCGATTCCCCGCGCGCGAGTCAGCAGTTGCGCGATCTTGGCCAGTGGATTCGCGATACGCAACCGCTCGTGGTGGCAGTTGAAGGCGGCGCATTGCGCGCAAAGCGTGCGCATCTTAAACCCGCCATTATCGTTGGAGACATGACCGAGGTGCCTGACAAGATCATCCGTTCAGGTGCAGAGATTGTGGTTCCTCGTGCGCATGAAGGGGATCAGGGACGCGACCGTTTGAATCGTATGGG
>USHU01000180.1 GCA_900554605.1 uncultured Actinomyces sp. | reverse complement strand
CGTGATTTTGCGTGAACTGGCTGCTTTGGAGGCCTCGGGCGGCGATGTTTTCTTCGGTGAACCCGCCTTTGATATTTCCGATCTTATGCGCGTATCCACGGATGGTCGCGGCGTCATTTCCTCCCTTGAGTTGCCCGACTTGGGCAGCCAGGGCGCATTGTTCTCGACCTTCCTCATGTGGCTTTTGGCTGAGCTTTTCCAGACGCTACCCGAGGTGGGCAATCCGGATAAGCCCAAGTTGGTCTTCTTCTTCGACGAGGCCCACCTGCTCTTCACCGACGCTTCCAAGCAGTTCCTGCAGGCGGTTGTGCAGACGGTTCGTCTGATCCGTTCCAAGGGCGTGGGCATTGTCTTTGTGACACAGTCCCCCACCGACGTCCCCGACGAGGTTCTTGCTCAGCTTGGCTCGCGCGTTCAGCATGCACTGCGCGCACACACCCCGAATGATGCAGCGAACCTCAAGAAGGCAGTGTCTACTTTCCCCACCTCACCCCTGGATTTAGCTGAAGTCCTAACTTCTCTGGGCACCGGTCAGGCTGTTGTGACGGTTTTGGATGAGAAGGGCCGCCCGACCCCGGTCGCGCCCGCCATGCTGGATGCTCCCGCCGCGGTCATGGGACCGGCCGAGGCCTCGGTCGTATCCTCGATCGTGAGCTCGTCCCCCTTGCTCGCGCGCTACCGCGATGCCGTCGACAATGAGTCGGCGTTTGAGCTAATGGAAGCGCGACTTGCCGCAGCAGCTCAGGCCGCCGAGCAGGCAGCCGCTGAAGCCCAGCGTGCGCTTGACGAGGCCAAGGCTCGCAAAGAAGCTGAAAAACAGGCGGCGAAGGAAGAAGCTGCGCGCCAGAAGGAACTCGAGCGCCTGCAGCGTGAGGTTGAAAAGGCTGAAGAGCGCCGTCAGCGCGAGTTGGAAAAAGAAGCCTTGCGTCGTCAGCGCGAGGCTGAGAAGGCCGAAGAGCGCCGTCAGCGGGCAACGCAACGCGTGATCGAGTCCACGGTGAAGACCGTGGGAACGACCGCTGCTCGTTCACTCACTCGTTCGATTCTGGGGACGCTTTTCAAATAGATTCAGAGATTTCGGGCATTTCTCGACACTTTATCGACGTTGTGTCACAACCCTTGTCGGATATTTCACCTTATGGTGCGAAAGGGAATGAGATGGCCAAAAATGGAGTTGTCAGAAGTGATGGCAATGGCGCGTCCCTCATGGGCGCATCTACAGATAGGTTTTAGGAGAACAATATGACTCAGGCACACCCCGTTGTTGCAGCAGCTCTTCAGCAGGCTCTCGTTGATTTGACCGATCTGTCGCTTCAGGGCAAGCAGGCACACTGGAACATCGAAGGCCCCGGCTTCCGTTCGCTCCACCTGCACCTGGACGAGATCATCGACGAGGTTCGCCTTGCTGCTGATGATGTCGCCGAGCGCATGGCAGCAATTGAAGTTGCCCCCGATGGCCGCGCAGCGACCGTCGCAGCAACCTCGCTGGTTGACCCGATGGAGCCCGGCTTCCTGCCCACCGATAAGACCGCTCGTCAGTACGAGGAGCGCCTGCTTGGCGTTGCCGAGCGCATCAAGGCAACCCTGGATCCGGTGGACGAGCACGATCACCTGTCTAACGACCTGCTGACCGGCATTGCAACCGGCCTGGAGAAGCAGGCCTGGATGCTGCGCGCAGCAACCAAGGATCTCAACTGATTATTTGAGTTTCGCTTCAAGTGGGGGCACCTCTTCGGAGGCGCCCCCACTTTTGTCTTTCACTCTCAGGAATCCCTCAAGGGGTATTTCTCTCCTGAAAAGCACCCGTGAGGAACTTCAGTCACGCCCAAACCTCTCCGCCAATTCCCATGCACCCCATTGACCGGGCGCGCTTTCGCGTCCACTCACGGTCACGAAAGAGGCGACTCCCCCATCTTCAGGTTGAGTCGCACGCGTCTGGCGGCCAAACTCACCCATCGCTAAGACGATTGACGGGGCCGACACGTACTCAGCTGCCCACCTCTGGACCAATTCAACATTGAGTGCATCTCGCTCCGAATTGGCTAAAACCGCAAGCTTTGCGACGTCTGCGCCCAAAGCTGCCATGGTTTCCAGAAGCTCTCGCATGATCTCCGATTCGGGAGTCACCTCGAAGTCATGGAATGACATGACGACCTTCGCACCCGCAGCGTGTATCTTCTCGGTCAATGCTGGCGCAGCCGGAGCCATTTCCAGATCTACCGCATCCATTCCACACTCGGCCAGTAGCTCAACGATCTGGCCATAAACCGGCGTTGAAACTTCAGCCTTTCCCCCCTGAGCAACTGTGCGAACAGTAGCCAAAACAGGCACATCCGAAGCACCCAAAATCTCTGCCGCAGAGTTCGAAATCTCTTCGCGGGCCTGGTCACTCAGTTCTTCCCCTGAAAGGCCGGTAAGAACATCCAAGTAGTCCACACGCCACTCGAACATATCGTGCGGCACAGATGAGGCGACCTCGATCTGTTCAACGACTCCACGCACGTCCCCCGCCATCAGAGGAACAATGAAAACTACCGGCTGCCCACCACCCAGAAGCACTCGGCCTCGTGGAGGAATAGCACTCGCGGGGTCAAGCAATCCCGCGCCCACACCTGAAGGCGCAACGCCGTAGGCCTCGCCCAAATCACTGCGTCCAATAACAACAGGTTCCATGACGTCCCCTCCGGCAAACAATCCTTAGTAGCCAACTTCTGCATGATGAATCGACGCGCGCTCAGCCTCGGTCAAGTATCGGTGTTCCAACCACCCATCGGGCAGGTGCGGGGTCTTCTCTCCCCCAGCGCGCCCACGAGGCCCTCGCGCGGCCTCGGGAAAATCCTGGTCAAGGTTCAAATCAGCCAGGCGTTCACTCAGTTCATCAAGCGTGGAAACCATCCCGAGCGCGTGGCGCTGCGGCCCACCCACCTTGAAACCACGCAGGTACCAGCCGATATGCTTACGCATTTC
>USHU01000179.1 GCA_900554605.1 uncultured Actinomyces sp. | reverse complement strand
CCGTCCCCGTGCGTTCTGCTAGCAGAACGCATCTCCACTCTTCGCAGATCCGCCTATCGCGAAGAGGAAGCCGGAGTTTCACGTTGGAGTGAAATCTCAATGCACAGCCAGCATATAGAAATTGTCAACCAGGTGAAATATGAACACCCTAAATGTCACCTGTATCTCTTTGTGAAGTGGGAAAACATAGCGAGGCTGACATTGGATGTGGCTACACGCTTTCACGTGGAAGCCGGACTCCGATAACGTCGCGCACACGACGCCCCGCATCGATCCCGCGCGTTTCAAAATGAGTAACGACACGTCCTTCATAGCGCGGCGCGAAACCACCGCGCTTTGGTTCGGGATCCTCGGGATCAGGCCTTTGCCCCGCGTAAGGATTCTCAAAGAGTGGGCATCCTTCGATCACATCTCGCATTTGCCAGGCGTAATCATCCCAGTCGGTCGCAAGACGCCACACTCCCTCGTCGCGGAGCACTCGGGCAACTTGGAGCGCGAACTCATCGCTGACGAGTCGGCGCTTGCGGTGGCGCGCTTTCCTCCACGGGTCAGGAAAGAAGGTCCAGACCTCGTCAAGGCAGGCATCGCCCAGCATGATCGGGAGCGCCTGTGCTACATCGGCCTCGAGCACTCGAATGTTATCAACGCCCGCATCCACTGCCTTGGAAATCAGCTTGGCAATCCCAGGCACCCACACCTCGAGCGCAAGGTAATCACGATCGGGGTTGGCCGCTGCCGCGGCTACAATCTGCTCGCCCGTCCCCGAACCAATCTCAAGGGTCAGCGGCGCCCGCCTGCCAAAGAGTTCCTCGGTGTCCAGATGGAAATCGTCGGCAACAGTCGTGTAGCCAACGCCTCGTCGGGGTTCAATGACATAGCGGTCGGCGTGCGCCTCCCACGTGCGCAAAAGGTTGACGGGGAGCTCACGGCTCCGGCGTGTAAAGGACTTCGTCCGGCTCATGAAAACGGTCCCCTCTGGGACGTCTCCAGGTCGGCGACCATTGCGGATATTGGCGCCGGCGGACTGAGCGATATCAGCAGCCTGTGCTGCTGCCGCGCCCGCGGCCTCGTTGCCCTCTGCCACGGTCATTTCTTTCCGGTGGGCACATCGGAGGTCAAGGCCGCGATGAAGGCTTCCTGCGGCACGTCCACGCGACCGATGGACTTCATGCGCTTCTTGCCTTCCTTCTGCTTCTCGAGCAGCTTGCGCTTACGGGTGATATCACCGCCGTAGCACTTCGCAAGCATGTCCTTGCGCAGAGCCCGAATGTTCTCGCGAGCAATAACCCTGGCACCAACAGCCGCCTGGACTGGGATTTCGAATTGCTGACGAGGGATCAGTTCCTTGAGGCGCTTCGTCATGCGCAGACCGTAGGCGTAGGCCTGGTCCTTGTGGACAATCGCACTGAAGGCATCGACGCGGTCTCCGTTCAGGAGAATATCGACCTTGACGAGGTCAGCGACCTGCTCGCCGCTCTCGTGGTAGTCCAGCGAGGCGTAGCCGCGAGTGCGCGATTTGAGGTGGTCGAAGAAGTCGAAGACGATCTCTGCAAGGGGAAGCTGATAGTGCAGCTCGACGCGATCTTCTGAGAGGTAGTCCATTCCTCGCATGGTTCCACGACGATCTTGGCACAGTTCCATGATCGTTCCCGTGAATTCAGTTGGGGTCAGGATTGTCGCGTTCACGACAGGTTCGCGGACCTCAGAGATCTTCCCCTCGGGGAATTCAGAGGGGTTATCAACTTGGACCTCGGTGCCGTCTTCTGCAACGACCTTGTAGACGACGTTGGGCGCGGTTGCGATCAGGTCCAGTTTGAATTCGCGCTCGAGGCGTTCGCGGATGATTTCCAGGTGCAGTAGTCCAAGGAATCCGCAGCGGAAGCCGAATCCCAGGGCCGCGCTGGATTCAGGCTCGAAGGTCAGCGCTGCATCGTTGAGCTGGAGGCGTTCCAAAGCATCGCGCAGATCCGGGAAATCAGAGCCATCAACTGGGTAAATTCCCGAAAAAACCATGGGGCGCGGGTCGCGATAGCCAGCCAAGGGGTCTTCAGCGCCACGAACAGCTGAGGTCATGGTGTCACCAACGCGGGACTGGCGAACGTCCTTCACGCCGGTAATCAGGTAGCCAACTTCGCCGGCAGCGATTCCCGGAGCAGGAGTCGGCTCAGGCGAAATAACACCAATTTCGAGCAGTTCGTGAGTTGCGCCGGTAGACATCATTCGCACGCGTTCACGAGTGGAGAGCATGCCGTCGACGACTCGAACATAGGTGACGACGCCTCGATACGTGTCGTAAACGGAGTCGAAGATCATCGCACGCGTCGGCCCCTCGGGGTTACCCGTAGGTGAGGGGATCTGACGAACAATCTCGTCAAGGAGGTCCGGAACGCCCTCACCGGTCTTACCGGAAACGCGCAGAACATCATCCGCTTCGACGCCAATGAGTTGAGCGATTTCCTGTGCGTATTTTTCGGGCTGTGCGCCCGGAAGGTCGATCTTGTTCAAGACCGGGATGATGGTCAGATCGTTCTCTAAAGCTAGGTAGAGGTTCGCCAAGGTCTGTGCTTCGATCCCCTGTGCGGCATCGACGAGAAGGACGGCGCCTTCGCAGGCGGCCAAGGACCTTGAGACCTCGTAGGTGAAGTCCACGTGTCCGGGGGTGTCGATCATGTTGAGAGCGAAAGGCTCCCCTTCGAAGGCCCAAGGCATACGCACGGCCTGGCTCTTGATGGTGATGCCACGTTCGCGCTCAATATCCATGCGGTCCAGGTATTGCTCGCGCATATCTCGACTTGCAACCACCCCGGTGAGCTGAAGCATACGGTCAGCCAAGGTGGACTTGCCATGATCGATGTGAGCGATGATGCAGAAATTGCGGATGCGTTCCTGCGGGGTGGCCGAGGGCTGAATCAGCTTGGCCTGCTCGGGAGTAGGAATCGGGGACAAACAGGACCTCCGGAAGGATTGTGACGTCTGGTCTA
>USHU01000178.1 GCA_900554605.1 uncultured Actinomyces sp. | reverse complement strand
GGGCATTCCGACCTCAACAAGACACTGACGGCATGCGGCGACGGGCTCAAGCAGCGGGTGATCACAGAACCGCGGGATACGGATTCCGGCCTTCTCGGCCGCGCGGATCACCAGGGTGCCTGCGGGAACGTCCAATTCGACGTCGTCGATTGTGACCTTTACTAGGTTCTCGCTCATCGAACTCCTCCCTTGGCAAAGTTGCTCGAGGCCTCGTAGGGGAACAATTCGCGCGCGGGCGTCGTCAGCCCGGCCTCGAATTCTTCGCGGAACTTCTTAATTCCCGACATGATCGGGGTTGCTGCCGCATCGCCCAGGGCGCAGAAGCTTCGGCCAAAAATGTTGTGTGCGATCTCGTCCAACAGATCGATATCGCCTTCCTGGCCCTTTCCAGCCTCAAGGCGGAGCATGATCTGCTTAAGCCAGTAGGTTCCTTCACGACAGGGCGTGCACTTACCACAGGATTCGTGCTGGTAGAACTCAATCCAGCGGGTGATCACGCGAACCACAGAGGTTGTTTCATCGAAGACCTGAAGGGCTCGGGTACCGAGCATTGAACCGGCAGCACCGACGGACTCGTAATCCAAAGGAGTGTACAGTTCTGCTTCAGTGAAGATCGGGGTCGAGGAACCACCGGGAGTCCAGAACTTCAGCTGGTGTCCTTCGCGAATACCGCCGGCAAGCTCGATGAGCTCGCGCATGGTGATTCCGAAGGGAGCTTCAAATTGGCCCGGGTTCTTCACGTGACCTGAGATTGAGAACAGACCGTGTCCCTTGGACTTTTCCGTTCCCATCGAGGCGTACCACTGCGCGGAGTTTTGGAAAATTCCCGCCACCTGGCTGATCGACTCAACGTTATTAATAACGGTCGGGCGAGCGTACAGACCCGCAACAGCCGGGAAGGGGGGCTTGAGACGCGGGTGACCGCGGAAGCCTTCCAAAGAATCCAGAAGAGCGGTTTCCTCGCCACAGATGTATGCGCCGGCGCCGGCGTGAGCGGTGATGCGAAGATCACCCAGAAGCCCGGCTTCAGTGGCTTCCTTCACCGCATTCATCAGGCGGCGGTAGACGTGAACGACTTCGCCGCGCAGGTAGACGAAAGCGTGGTTGCAATTGATGGCGCGCGAGGTGATCGCAATGCCTTCAATCAAGACGTGGGGGTTCGCCATAATTGTCGGGATGTCCTTACAGGTTCCCGGTTCCGATTCATCGGCGTTGACCACTAGGTAACGAGGAAGACCGTCCTCGGGCGGAAGGAAAGACCACTTGAGGCCCGTGGGGAATCCAGCGCCACCACGGCCTCGCAAGCCAGAGGCCTTAACAGTCTCAACGATCTCGGCGGGCTCCATGGTCTTGGCCTTCTTGAGTCCCTCATAGCCGCCACGGCTCAGGTAAGACTCCAAAGTCCACGAGCGATCGCTCCCCCATCCGCGGGTCAGAATCGGGGTCAGGGCCACGGTTGTTTCACTCACCGTCCTTCTCCTTTCCTTCTTCCGCGGGAACATCAGCCGGAGCGCTCCAGCCGCGTTCTTCAGCGATCCTCAGTCCCAGTGTCGAGGCCTCGCCTGCGCTGGGTCCTTCGTGTTCGTGTCCGTCAAGGAAGCCGGCAAGAACGTGCTCGGTTTCCTTGAAGGTCGGTAGCACAGCGCTTCCGCGCGTGGGGTGCAGGGGCTTACCGGCCTCGATGTCGTCAATGAGGGCACACGCCGACTCAGGGGTCTGGTTGTCGAAGAATTCCCAGTTCACCATGACAACGGGAGCGTAATCGCAGGCCGCGTTGCATTCGAGGCGTTCAAGGGTGATGGTTCCGGCCTCGTTAGTTTCGTCGGTTCCGACACCAACCTTTTCGCTGACGGCCTCCCAGATTTCATCGCCACCCATGACAGCGCACAGGGCATTGGTGCACACGCCCACGAGGTACTCGCCGGTGGGGTGACGCTTGTACTGGGTATAGAAGGTCGCAACTGCCGAAACTTCTGCGCGAGTGATGCCCAGAAGCTCGGCGCACAGTGCGATTCCATTGGCGCTCACATAGCCGTCTTCAGACTGGACCAGGTGAAGCATGGGAAGCAGTGCGGAGCGAGAGTGGCCCTGCGGGTAGCGCGCGATGATTTCGCGTGCCTCGCCTGCTAGGCGCTCATAGGTTTCCACGGGATAGCTCATCGATCAACGCCTCCCAGAACGGGGTCGATAGTGGCCAGTGAAACAACGACATCGGCGAGCTGTCCGCCTTCCGTCATCATGGCCAGAGACTGCAGATTTGCGAATGAAGGGTCGCGGAAGTGTGCGCGGAAGGGGCGGGTTCCACCAGCAGAGACCAGGTGGACACCCAAGATGCCCTTGGCGTGTTCGACGGTCTGGTAGACCTGACCGGCGGGGACCTTGAAGCCTTCGGTGACCAGCTTGAAGTGGTGAATCAGGGATTCCATCGAGCTTCCCATGACCTTCGCGATGTGTTCCGCGGAGTTCCCCTGGCCGTCCGTTGCGACCGAGAGCTGTGCGGGCCACTTGATGTGCGGGTCAGAAACCATAACGGGCTGGCCTTCGGTTTCTTCGAGGCGGCGCAGGACCTGCTCGACGATGCGCAGAGACTGGTAGCACTCGTCGAAGCGGACGCGCACGCGGTTATAGGCATCATTCGAGTCATAGGTAGGGACATCGAATTCGAACTTCTCGTAACCGCAGTAGGGCTGGTCCTTACGCAAGTCTTGAGGCAGACCCGCTGCTCGCAGGGAGGGGCCGGTCAATCCCAGGGCCATCATCGCGGAAAGGGGCATGTAGCCGACGCCAATGAAACGCTGCTTAAAAATGGGGTTGGCCAAAACCAGATCCTGAAGCTCGCCGATGTCGTGGCGGACCTTGGGGAGCTTCTCGCGGATATAGGGAACCATGCCGCTGGGCAGGTCCTGAGCAATTCCACCGGGGCGCACGAATGCGTGATTCATACGAAGACCAGTGATGCGCTCGAAGATTCGCAGGATTTCTTCGCGGCCCCTGAATGCAATGGTCATCATGGTCGTCGCGCCCAGCTCGTTACCACCGGTACCGATA
>USHU01000177.1 GCA_900554605.1 uncultured Actinomyces sp. | reverse complement strand
GGAGGTGTCGGAGCGGAAAGGAGTGCCGGTGAGGGCAAGGCGGCGCGTGGCCTCGTCAAAAGCATCGCGAACACCATCGCCCCACGACAGGGAATCTCCCGCGTGGTGAATCTCGTCGAGGATGACCAAAGTGCGGTGCAGGCGCGTGCGCGCGGCATGAACCATGGGATTAGACGCAACCTGCGCGTAGGTGACCGCCACACCGTCAAAGTGCGAGCCCGCCATTCCCTGAGAGTTCGAAAATGCGGGGTCGATGTGGATTCCTACGCGGCCTGCTGCCTCGGCCCACTGGCTTTTGAGGTGTTCGGTCGGGCAAACGATCGTCACTTTCTCAACGACGCCGGCGCCCATCAGCTCGACCGCTATGCGCAGAGCGAAGGTCGTTTTACCGGCTCCGGGCGTTGCAACGGCAAGGAAATCCTTGGGAGAGGCAGCCATGTACTGTTCCAAGGCTGCAGCTTGCCACGCTCGAAGGCTGCCCGCGGTCCCCCAGGGGGCTCGGCGAGGAAAAGCGGGAGGAAGAGAAGTGACTGCGAAAGAAGAAGCGTGCAAAGGGCCTTGCGCGGCGGGAGTCACTGCGCGCTGCCTCCCTGATCTCCCCCATCAGAGAAGGGCCAATTGCGCCCGTTCTTGCCCATGGAATCGCGAAGTTCCTTGCATGTGGGGCATACAGGGTACTTGGAGGCATCCCGAGTGGGAATCCAGACCTTGCCGCAGAGGGCAACAACGGGTTGCCCCGTGATCATTGAGGAATCAGCCTTGTCGCGGCGCACGAAGTGAGCGAAACGATCGCCGTCGCCGGGGCTTTTCTCTTGTTCAACCTCGGTGCGCTCAAGCAGACCTGTCGAAGACTGGGTTTGCGGGCCCTGCGGCGCGGAAGGTCCCTGGGGTTCATCGAGAAAAGACATGTGCCCTATTGTATGACGCGGCCGCTTCCGATGTGGATCAGAAACGGCCGCGAATACAGGAATTACGCTTGGTGCTTAGCCCAGACCTCGCGGTAGAAATCGGCCAGTTCCAGGCCGACTGCTGCGTCTTCATCCAGAAGGACGACCGCGTTGGGGTGCATCTGGAGGATCGTCGCAGGCCAGCGTGCAGAAATCGCACCTTCGACCAGCTGACGAACGGCCTCTGCCTTACCCGCGCCGGTGGCAATCAAGAGTGCTTCTCCGGATTCCATGATGGTTCCTAGGCCCTGGGTGATGCAGTGGGTCGGAACCTTGGTGATGTCTCCGTCGAAGAAGCGCGCGTTGTCGCGGCGGGTCTGCTCGGTGAGCACGTCGACGTGGGTGCGCGAGGCGAAGGACCCGCCGGGCTCGTTGAAGCCGATGTGTCCGTCTGCGCCGATTCCGAGAATCTGGAGGTCAATGCCGCCGGCGTCGCGGATTGCCTTGTCGTAGTCTGCTGCGGCCTGATCGTTGTCGCCGGTCCACACGTTGGGGCCGTGCGCGGCGTCCTTGGGGAAATCGACGCGGTCGACAAGGAAACGGTGGATGAAGTTCGCGTAGCCTTCGGGGTGGTCTTCGGGCAGGCCGACGTATTCGTCGAGGTTGAAGGACTGAGTCTGGGCGAAGGAGATTTGGCCTGCTTCGCAGCGCTTTGTCAGTTCGTCGTACAGAGGAAGAGGGGTCGATCCCGTTGCGAGTCCGAGAACAGCGGCGGGCTTGCGCGCGAGGAGCTGTTGGATGCGGTCGGCTGCGACGACGGCAATATCTTCGGGGGTGGGCAGGATGGCAATCCGCATTGAAACTCCTCATTGATGTTGGGATCGCAGGGCGTGAGCGAGGCTGTGGCCGCTTCAGTATGGGGTTACGAGGCCGAGCAACGAACACGCCTGTGTGTACAGTTCGTGCGTCTTCAGCTTACACCCAGCTTTGGGGCGAGGAGAAATAGGAGGGTGTGATCTGTGCGAGATACAGTTGTGCCCCGATCACGAAGACCGGGGCACACTATTCACGTGCGCGTTGGGACGCAAAAGATTGCGTCAACGCATTTCAGCGCAGGGCTGAGGTCACTTGGCGACAGCCTTCTTCAGGGTGGAGCCAGCGGAGAGCTTGACGCCGAAGCCTGCGGGGATCTTGATCTCTTCGCCGGTACGGGGGTTACGGCCGGTGCGGGCTGCACGCTCAACGCGCTCGACGGAGAGCAGGCCGGTCACCTTGACGGTCTCGCCCTTGGACAGGGACTCAACGAGGACATCCTGGAACGCAGCAAGGGCGGCGTCAGCGTGGACCTTCGAGATGTTGGCGCGCTCGGCGATCTTGGCAACAAGTTCAGTGCGGTTGACGGACATAGAAAAACCTCATTCTTGTCGGTTATGGATGCCACTTTGGTGGCTTCAGGGAACAGATTAGGGAATGAATCCCAGTTTTGTCAGCTTTTCCGCGACTTTTCGGGGCGTGTCTTAATTTTTTGGAGTTTTTTGAGCGCTTTTTGTGTCGAGCGACACAGAATTGCTCTTCTTGCACCTCAGTTACGGCTTGATCGCAGTTCGATGACGATTGATGAAAACGTCTTCAAACCGAAGCAAAGGACGGTAGTGTGCGAACTAGTCGACGAAGACCGCTTGGAGGATGGCTGCCATGGGAGTTCCCAATGTCACGATCGGAGAAATTCCGTAATGGTCAAAAGAGGGCCAACAGCCCTGCTTCTGAGCAGCACTCTCACAATTCCACTTTTACTTGGCGGATGCACACAGCATTACGAAGTGAAGGAACCCATGTCGCAACCCTGCCAAACCGCAGCAGTACATTCCAACACCATTTTCCGCCCAGTCCAAGGAAGCCAATTTCCCAGCTTCATATTCAACGAAGCACGAATTGAAAATGGACAGATGAAGGCAAACATCGGAGGCGGTTGGCCCGAGGATGTGGACTTACCCTCATACGGAGGAGACCTTGTGGAAGGAGAGCCTGTCACAATCCCCGGCACCGGGACTTTCGAACTCACCGGCATCACTCTTTCACGCTGGGGCAACTCGCCAGAAACCATCATTTTCTGCTTCACCCCCGACCCCAATCTGCTCAACAACGCCAAACAACACCTACCA
>USHU01000176.1 GCA_900554605.1 uncultured Actinomyces sp. | reverse complement strand
TTCCACGCCGGTGACGACAACCTGCGCGTGGGGGAAGGTCTCTTGGAACTCTGAGATGAAGGGGATCGAACCACCAACACCAATATTGACGGCCTGAACACCCCAAGCATCAGTGAGGGCCTGCTTCACGACATGAGAGACCGGAGAATCGACATCGGCAAGGTATCCGGGTCCAAGATCTCGATCAGAAATCTCCACACGGGCGCCGAAAGGTGCGTGCTCGAGCAAGTGCTTCTCAATCGCTTCCATTGCTTGACGCGGGTCCACACCGGGAACCGTACGCATTGACAGACGGAAACGAACATGAGGAATGATCGTATTAGACGAGTTCGCAACCGAAGTCGTATCGAATCCGATGAGCGACACAGAAGGCTTAGTCCACGTGCGTGCTGCCAAATCACCGCTGCCGGCGAGACGGACCTGATCGAGCATTCCGCTGGCTGCACGAAATTCATCTTCGGGCCAATCGACCTCGGCGTGGTCGTCCCCACCCAAGCCCTCAACAACAATATTTCCATCCTTGTCGTAGAGGGAGGAAACGAGCAGAGCAGCACAGGTAGCAGCATCAATCATTGGGCCACCGAACATTCCCGAGTGGACCGCGTGATCGGCAATCGTCAGGTCAACGGTAAACGCGCAATTACCACGCAAGCTGGTTGTCACTGCGGGTTCTCCGACCTTCCAGTTGTCGGAATCGGTGACGATAATGACGTCTGCCTCGAGCTGATCACGGTAGGTCTCAAGGAAGTGGGTGAAGGAGGGAGATCCGATCTCTTCTTCGCCTTCGATGTAGACGACAACATTCGCGCGCAGCTCCTTGCCCAGGAGGGACAAAGAGCCAAGGTGAACAATGACACCTGCACCATCATCTGAGGTACCACGGCCATAAATACGATCGCCCTTGACAACTGTCTTCCACGGATCAGAGTGCCAACGTGAAAGGTCACCCGTGGGCTGGACGTCATGGTGCGCGTAGAGCAAAACCGTGGGGGCACCCTCAATGTGCGCAGATCGCGCAAGAATTGCAGGCTTCCCCTGTACTCCCTCAGGAGTGGTCACCGAATGAATCTGAGCATCCAGACCCAGTGCTTCGAAACGAGAACGAATATGTTCAGCCGAGCGCTCAACATCGGCATTGTGAGAGGGATCGGAAGAAACCGAAGGAATTGCAACAAGCTGTGATAGCTCGTCGACCAATTGCGGGAAGAGCGCGTCGAGGCGCTCACGAAGTTCGTCAATAGCCATGTATCCAAGCCTATCGCGTCTGGGGCGACCTGTATCAGTGCGCGGTTAAGGCCTGGTCAATGTGCCGATCGACTCTGCTATCTATTACCCTTAGAAGCGTGTTGAGTTCAAAGAAGCCAGAACCCGAAGAAACGCCTGAAATTCGCGCTGCGAGTGACCGTACAAAGAGCGGTCCGACTCCTACGCGCAAGGCTGCGCAGGCCCGTAATGATCATTCCTTGATCGTCGCTGATCGTAAAGCGGCTAAGAAGGCCGCGCGTGAGCGCGCACGTGCCATGCGAGCTGAACGCGACCGCCTCGAGCAAGAAGCCTTGATTACCGGCGACGAACGCTATATGCCTCTGCGTGATAAGGGCACAGTCAAGCGTTTTGCCCGCGACTGGATCGATGCTCGTCGCTCGGCATCGGAATTCGTGTTCCCTGTGATGATCGTGTTCTTTGTTGTCTTCTTCGCAGTCTCTTTCTTCTCTTCGACTTCAGAGCTTGCTCAGCGCGCTCTCTTCATCGTCATGCTGGTCATGTATGGACTGTTCTTGATTGCCGTCGTTGAGTCCACGATTGTCTGGCACAAGATCAAGCGCAGGCTTGGTGAAGTTCACCCGCGTGAGAAGATCCCGCGCCGTATGTGGTTCTATGTTTTCTCGCGGGCCATCATGCTTCGCCCGTGGCGTTCGCCTCGCCCGCAGGTCGCTCGCGGGCAGTTCCCAACGAGGTAGCCAAGATCTAGGTTTTTAAGTGGTAGGTATCAGCTGTTGCTGATACCTACCACTTCACTTTTATCCACAGGGCAGCCATTAATTCGGCGTTTTCCACAGGATTGTTCAGTGCCCCGCCGCGCAGCAATGTGCAAGCGCACACTGATGCCATCACTCTTCACGAAAGGACCTTTCCGATGGCATCCCATCCTTTTGCGTCGCTGCCAACGAGCGGCCTGTACGGAGCTTCCGGTTGGATCGAAGACAATGGCATTTTGCAACTCATGCGTCCCTATGTTGACTCCCCCAGTATCTGTGCAGACTTTGCACGTTTTTCGGGTGTAAACGGAGGCGTTGCACAAGAAGTACGCCCACTTCTCCCCGTTGATAACCTTGCTGATCGCCAAAACAACGCACCGCCGCTCAATTTGTTCTTTGAGGCAGCATTTGCCGATTCGCATGTACTGCTCGGAGGCTATTTGGTTCTTTCTCCGCGCTGGGATGAACGAATGAGCATCGATTCGGTGTACATCGAGGACTCCTCAGCTCGTGAGTATCAAGACTCCCCCTGGGCGCTCATCTATGAAGATGGTGTGTGGGAACGTCTTCAAGAACGACTGGGATTCGACGGCTATTCCAGGCCGGACGAATGCGAACCGATCGCGTGTATGGACGAGGCTCACGGCCCCGGTTGGTGGCTTTGGTGGGACTGATGCAGGCTAGCAGGCGTGGCACAATGAAGGAATGCTCATTGAACTAACGGCCTTATCAGCACAAGACGATCCTCGACTTGCCGATTACACCTCCATGACGGATGTCAATCTACGTAAGAGTCTTGAAGTTGAGCGCGGCTTATACATGGCGGAATCCACGAACGTCATCATTCGTGCTCTTGAGGTAGGACATCGCCCACGTTCCTTGATGATGGCACCCCGTTGGCTCCCCGACCTTGAGCCCCTTCTTGAGCATTTCTTGGGCGCGCCAGACGGCGGAGATACTCCGGTCTTTATCGCTGCCGAAGAACTACTCGAATCGATTACGGGATTTCACCTCCACCGCGGTGCGCTCGCTGCGATGCAACGACCTGAACTTCAGCCGGTCAGCGAACTGCTCGGTTCATTGG
>USHU01000175.1 GCA_900554605.1 uncultured Actinomyces sp. | reverse complement strand
CGTATTCAACCTCGGGCTTTCGCGATCCCACTTCGTAAGAATCAGTGCGATAGGTCGTCACTTCGACGACAAAGTTCCCGCGCCTGCCACCGATGGTGCCGAACTCGCGGCCGATGTCCCAGGTTGAGTGTCCCCACTGAGCAAGAAGCTCTTCGGTCTTCTCTGGGCGAGCAGAGGTCGTGCAGTCAAAATCGTGAGGGGTCAGCCCCAAGAAAGCATCGCGAACCGGTCCCCCGACCAAGCTGATTTCCTCACCGGCCTGGGTGAAGATCTCGCCTAATTCGAGGATTTCCTTGGGAATACGAGAGAAAGCCTCTTTCGCTTGGGCCATGAGTAGGCCCAAATCACCCTCGCCTAAACCCGAGGGGCGGGGTGCGTGAGAGCGGGCTTGACCCATTGTTCGCGACAGTTGTGTACTCATCCCCTCCAGCATGCCATGTTTTGGCCTTCTTTGGCTTGCTCGCATCACGGCTTCATTCATGGTTGACACGGGAATAAGGTCACTCGCAGCCATAGCACAGGCTGTAAAAAGTGCGGTAATTCCCACTCGATCGATGGTGCGACCTGACCCGGAGGGGTAATCCCGCTTAAAGTGGAACTATGACTGTACCTTCTGAAGCGTTACGACCCGGAGTGCCTCAGCCTCCGCGTCGTCATCCTTCGTTGCGTGCAGCGAATTCGGCCCCTCACTTCCTTCCCGTTTCCTCTGAGACTTCTGCCGGGGGCATCGTTGTCGATGTTCGCAATGGCCAGCCCTACGCAGCGATCATCGCCAGACGGAATCGCTCGGGGAAGATTGAGTGGTGCCTCCCGAAGGGGCATCTTGAAGGCTTGGAGTCTCCCGAAGAAGCCGCTCTTCGCGAAGTCGCTGAAGAAACTGGTATTCACGGGCGCATCATTCGCCACCTCGCCTCGATCGATTATTGGTTTTCCGGCGTAGATCGGCGGATCCACAAGGTTGTCCACCACTACCTGATGGGTTACATTTCCGGGTCCATCACCGTTGAGGGAGATCCGGATCACGAGGCCGAGGACGCCGCTTGGGTCCCCTTGCGTGAGCTCTCACATGACTTGGCTTACCCCAACGAGAGGCGCATTGTCGGGATCGCTTTGGACTTACTTTACCGGGATGCATCATGACGCGAATGCGAGCCACTCGAATTGCACTGACTCTTGTGCCCCTCGGTGCCCTGCTTCTTTCACTCCAGCCCGCGAGTGCGACCGCTCTTGCCTCACTTCCCACCGGAAGCACCCACGAGGCTTCGGCCGCGTCAGTCTTACCCGCAGCACTTGCGCCTCAATCCAGCGCGCGACCGGAGGTTTTGGGTGAGGCACCCCAGCCCTTGGGAGTTGACGTTCGGATTAACCTCCTCGAACCGCGAGTGATCACTGCTCAAAACAATGTGCAGGTCTCGGGCGTTGTTCGCAATCTGACAGATAAGCCCATCCAGAATCCGTCTTTGGATGCTTATGTTCAGACTTATTCACCGCTGACCGCTTCGGACCTCTCGGCTTATGTAACGGGGAAGTCCTATCAAGGTCGGCGCGTGCATACGGGAACCTTGGAAGCAACAATCCAGCCCGGCGCCGAACAGCCCTTCCATATGACAATTCCTTTTGAAGACCTCCCCTTCAACTCGGACTTTGAGTGGGGGCCACGAAGTATCACGGTCGTCGTTGAAGGTGATGAAAACCGGGGAAGTGACCGCTCCATCCTGATCTGGGATTCGGCATATTCCCTTGAACATACGCGCGTCAATGTTCTCTTGCCCTGGACGTCCTCAACTCCACGCATGACCAGTGATTCCTATTCGATCCTGTCTGCGGCATCCATGTCGGGAGTAACTTTCGCGACCGACTCGCAAACTCTGGTCGACGAGCTCACCGTTCCTGAAGATCGCGCAACTTCCAGCGCCTCGACTTCTTCGCCAACGCCTTCTGCTTCTTCTTCAGCGCTTCCACTTCCGCTTTCGCAACCAGCGCCTCGCCGTCTCCTTCCTCTTCCGCCACCCCGCGTTCCGAGGCCGAGATCACCGCTGATCGCCATACACGCGCCGCTTTCCTCCAGACCTTCTTTGAACGCACCCGTGAGCTCGTGGCTCTGCCCAGTAACGATGCGGACCTGACGCTTGCAACAACTCTCAATAACGACACGATCATGAAGTATCTTGTCGACTCGCGGGCACAGGTTCCTACGACTCTTGCCAAGACGCAGGCTCTCCTTCCCTCGTCCTCCCGTTCCTCGGCAAGCGCCTCGGCTTCTGCCAGCGCAAGCTCCTCTGCCAGCGCAAGCTCCTCTGCCAGCGCAAGTGAGGCCTCGCAAAGCCCAAGCCCCTCGCCAAGCACTGAGGCAAGCCCGACGCAGAGCAGCACTACAGCACCCAAGCTCATCGATAACGTGTCATGGACGACCTCGGGAAGTTGGGGAAAGCAGTCCTTGAACGGGCAACTTGGCTCAACCTTCATTGCTCCACCCGGCGAACTTGCACCCGAAAGCGAACAAAACTTCACCTCCATGGCGAAAGTTGAGCTCTCAGCCGATGGCCAGACCATTACCGATAAGGATGATCACTCAGGCGAAAGCTACACGGCTCTCAGTTCCCTCTCGCCCATGACGGACCTGCTTTCCTGGGATGCCCAAAGCCTTGATGACGAACTCGATACCCAGCAGTTCCTCACGGCCATGACCGCGATGATCACCCGCGAGCGCCCAAACTTCTCGCGTACCTTATTTGTTCCGCTTCAGCGCGGATCCTCGCTAGATGAGAATCGTGTCGAGCGTGTTCGTGCAATCCTTGATAACCGCTGGGTCAAGGGGACCAGTTTCAGTGAACTCGTGGATTCCGAGGCCACCGATATTGAACGTAACCCCGTCGAGGATGCTCATTTTTCTGACTCACTGCGCTCACAAACGGCAGGACTGAGCGGAGCATACTCGAATGCTCTTCCTTTGGCCGATGCCACAGAGAATGTTGATGCCGCGCGTCTTCAATTGAATTCGACCGTGGCCAGTGCGCTCCAAGCGGATGCGGGTGACCAGCAAAGCCAAATGATCACTGCGAATACGCAGG
>USHU01000174.1 GCA_900554605.1 uncultured Actinomyces sp. | reverse complement strand
AGGTTTTGGATTGTCTTGCCGATAGTTTCGATGACCTTCACGAGGCGCAAGAAGCTCGAAGAATTGCGGGAGCCGGGCCCGCGCTCTCGGCAAAAATCCTCAACCTGCTTCCGATTGTGGCTCTGCTTGCGGTGAGCGTGATGGGAGTTAATCCTTTTCTTGTCCTTGCCGATGGAGGTGCAGGGACAGTGTGCGGCGGCGTCGGATTGGCGTTTTTACTTGCCGGACGGTGGGTATCGGTGTCGATGATCCGGGCATCCCAGCGCAGATGGGATGAAGACGGAAGCGAGGATACGGCGCTTGCGTGTGATCTCATGGCAGTAGCTTTGGATACCGGAGCCTCAATTCCAAGGGCTCTGGAATGTCTTGGACGCTGCTCGGACCGTGATGAATTGCGTCGTGTCTCAAAGCGTTTGAGTGTGGGGCTCGAATGGGAACTGGCCTGGCAGGAATGCTCAGAGCAATACCTTGAGGTCGCTGAGATCCTTCGCGAGGCATGGATGCGGGGTGCTGCAGTAGATGAACAATTGCGTCGTTTTGGCGCGATGGCTCGAAAGAAGCGTCTTGCAGATGCGCGGGCGGGTGCCGAAGAACTAGGGGTGAGGCTTGTTGTACCCCTTGGGCTTCTCATGTTGCCGGCATTTATCTGCCTAGGTGTCGTTCCCGTGTTGATCACGCTCGCTCACAGTGCAATCTGACAGTTTTCAAGGAAGTTTTCCACAGTATTCGCGTGCCGACGATTCATCCACAGATTCGTGAGGCAGAAGAGATCAGCAGGCTAAAAAAGGGCACTCTCGAAGACATGGGACAACACAGGAAGGAGACTCCCATGAATAAGAACATGACAACGCAGAGTGCTGATATGCGGGAAGAAAACTGCGACGCGGAAGACGGCTCGACGACCGTTGAATACGCGATCGGTGCCCTTGCGACCGCTGGATTTGCCGGTTTGCTTCTCGTCGTTCTCAAATCCGGTGTCGTTCAGTCGGCTCTGGAGCACCTCATTTCAACGGCACTGAGTTTTTCATGAGCAGGCGCGCTCAGCTCACCGTGCCTTCAGCTGATCGAAAGGGGGATGAAGGCATGGTGAGCGTTGAAATTGCACTGGGAACCTTCTCAATCGTCGTCATGATTGCCATAGTCATTTCGGTGTTTGCGGCATCAATGACCACTCAGACACTGTGTTCTGCACTGGGAATTGGTGTGCGTGAGAGCGCTCGCGGAGGTGATGGCATACAAGCTGCACAAGCAGTAGGTGCAGGACTGAGTAACCTTCACTTCGAGTTCACCAGCGATGAGCGCTGGATCTATGGCTCAGCTGAAAGTTCTTATCGGGGTCCTGCTGGAGTCCTGGGCTTTCACGCGCACTGTCGCTACCAAGGCTTGCGTGAGAGCACTCTTGTCGGTGGTGAAGGCTGATGTCTGTGGTGGACCAAGCTGCTGGGGGCGACAGAACAAAAGGACGGAGCGCTGACCAGGGCTCGGGAACACTGATGGTGATCGGAGTCGTCGCACTTGCCATGGTGCTCGCCTGCGCGGGAATTGTGTGCGCAGTTTTCCTTGTTTCCTTGAATCGGGCTCAAGATATCGCGGATCTGAGTGCCTCGGCAGGCGCGGATATTTCTGCGACTGCTCAGTGGGAGGATGTTGAGGACAAAGCGTGCCAAGTAGCGCAAGAAGTTGCAGAAAGCAATGGCGCACAGCTGAGTTCATGCCGGTGCGAAGGCGTCGATACCATCGTGAGGATTCATCTTAAAGGTGCATGGGGATGGGTGATTGGGCGCTCTGCTCGGGCGGGCGTTGACCCCGTAGATGCACTTGAGGGGCCTGCCCCCCGGCTGGCCCCTCAAGTATCCCATCAACACAGTGCGAGTTTCCCGAAAAGTCTTTCGGTGTGGCATCCCCGCTTAAGCGGGGTCCAACTCTCGATGACTTAAATATAAGAAACCATGCTGTGTGGATACTATTTTGTATCTGGAAGTTTTCTGAGAATTTCTTCGAAGGGGGAATGCTCACAGAGGAACTCCAAGAGGCGACGCGCCCCTTCCTTCGACAGGGGTTCATTTCCGTTGCCGCACTTCGGAGATTGGATGCATCGCGGGCAGCCATCGTGACACTGGCACTCTGCGACAGCCTGGTAAGTGCGCTGAATCCACTCTCTGGCATGCTTAAATCCAAAATGCGCATAACCCGCGCCACCCGGATACGAATCGTGGACGAAAACCGTCGGCAAGTCCGTATCCGTGTGCAGATTCGTCGACAATCCACCCAAATCCCAACGATCGCAATTCGCACACAGCGGCAGTAGTGCGATAGATGCGTGCTCGGCAGCGTGAAGAGAACCCAAAACACTACCTCGATCAATTCCTAAAGAAGCCATCGTTGATGGCGAGAGGGTGTACCAACACGCTTGGGTACGCAAAGTACGTTCGGGCATGGCAAGTTGAGTATTGGAAATGAACTCCAAACCGGGCAAGCGAAGCAGGTCAAAATCGGTGACCTGGCGAGTCACATCGACGCTCCCCCGGTACCAATGAACCAAGGTATCTGCACTCACCCATTCTTCATCCACGTCAACAATGCGAATGGAGACAGCGTCTTGTGCTCTGGTTCGTAAGGGGGTGCGAACTTCTTCAACATAGGCAATTCGCGCGGGGCTTTCTTCAAGAGAAAGGACATGGAAAGTACGTCCCTGATGTACATAAATTGCATCGGGAAATACTTGAGAATCCGCAGAATCTTGAGGGACCGACC
Source organism: uncultured Actinomyces sp. (assembly GCA_900554605.1). GTDB lineage: Bacteria > Actinomycetota > Actinomycetes > Actinomycetales > Actinomycetaceae > Pauljensenia. Next base: position 317 of record USHU01000174.1, on the reverse strand, counting down.
CGATGATGCTTCCACTTCGAGCATCAACGATTTGAACATCCCGACCGCTGCCACGGATCTGAATTCGATCCCAGGGTTGCTCATCGGAAGTGATATTCCACCGCCAGCCACCACTGCGGTTGACAAGCTGGCCTTCGGCGCCAAGCTGCGCTAAAAGCGTCGGTGCTAGCGGTCCAAATACTTCGGCGGCTTCCCTGTCAGAAAGAGGAATCTCTCCGGCTGCCGCGCACAGGTGATCGCGCAAAACCCAGGGATTTTGAGGATCTAATACCGCTGCCTCGACAGGGGAAAAAATCTCATCGCTGTGATGAACAAGG
>USHU01000173.1 GCA_900554605.1 uncultured Actinomyces sp. | reverse complement strand
TTGCGGAGCGTTTAAAGCCGCCCGAGGTAGTCTCTTTTCCAGGTTCTCATCTTGGTTTGCGGTGGCGGCCTTTGATCCCCTCGGATCTAGGCGCAGTTGCCGATTTGATCCGCGAAGTTGAGAAAGAAGATGACGCGATCTTCCGGACATCCTCGCAGGAGATTGCGGACCTGGCATTGGGGCACCGTACGGCTTCCCCTCTCGAGGTGATCGTGGGAATCGCCCAGGATCATGGCATTGTTGCGCTTGGGAGCGTGAAAGTTTTGACCGGGGTTACCGAGGCCGCGGTCGCCATCGTCAACGCCGTCATTCATCCTCTGTGGCGAGGCCGTGGAGTCGGGCGCTCTCTTCTTCACTGGCAAGACGGCCGCGCGCGCCAGATGCTCGTCGAATACTTCGGCGCGGAGTCCACTCTTCAGGCCTCAATCGCCAACTGGGTCGACGGGCACATGACGGACCGCCGGCGTCTCTACATTGCTGCAGGTTTTTACGCCAAGCACATGTTCCAAGTCATGTATCGGGATCTCGAAGGTTCAGAGCATCTTGCTCCGGTCCCTGAAAATGTAAAGATTTGCCCGATGAGTGAAGTTTCATTTTCACAACTGCATCGTGTGCACTCAGAAGTATTCAGCGATCATCCTCTTACTGAAGCCCGAGATTTCTGGTGGAATCGTGCTCTTGAGGACTATGAGGATCGTTGGTCTTTCGTTGCACTTACAGATGAAGGACAGATTTGTGGGTACTGCATGGCCGGTCGCTCTGCGGAAAGCTGGATTGCTCACGGGCGCCTCGAGGCTTATATCAATACCATTGGCGTGCCTGCCGATCACCGGGGGAAAGGTATCGCCTCGGCATTAATTTCTGCTTCAACTCGCGCCGCTGCTCATGATGGAATGAGCAGGATCGGTATTGATGCAGATTTGAAGAGTCCAACGCATGCTCAATCTGTTTACGAGCATCTTGGATTTGTTAATGATCGCACCCGCGTCTTTTACAGTATCGATCAGTAGAAGTGCGGTACTGAATGGTTTCATTTCAACTCGCAGAGAATCAGGACAACATCCCGCCCTTTCCTCCGGAACATCACGGTATTACGTGGCGTCTTCTCACCGAGGATGATCTTCACGCACTCGGTGCGCTATTTGCTCGCATGGAGGCGCGTGATAATCCGCCGTATCGTACAGCATTAGCTGAAGTCGCAGAAATGCTTTCTTCGCCCACTCAATGGAGAGGGATCGTTGGTATAGCAACGAAAGGTATGGCTTCAGGGCGTATGGTAGCCTTCGCCCAGATACGATTGCGCGCCTCTGCACGCATTGAATGTCTATGCCAGGGAGGCGTCGATCCTGACTTTCGTCGTATCGGACTCGGACGCGCCTTGGTCGACTGGCAAATCCTTTCAGCGCAGTCGATGCTTGAACGCTATGAAGGCAACGGTAGGCGCGCAATCGTTAGCTATGTTGAAAACTGGCAAGACGACCTTGAAGGTGCGTTGAAATCTCAAGGCTTCCATTGGGAACGCACATACTACGATTTGCGTGCAAAACTGCGCCCTCTGCCTCCTATTCCTTCGCTCGGGTCGTATATTTCCATCGAACAATGGAGCCCCCAGTGGGACGAGGAATTACGACAGGCTGCAAACTCCATAGCCCAGCAACAGGGCATGACAGCGATGACTGAAGAACAATGGACCATGGGACGAAGCTCCTTCGTGCCAGAATGGTCCTTCGTTGCCGTCGACCGGCGCTCCGATCGCCCCCGTATTGCGGGTTTCGTCTTATCGTCAAAGTACGAGCAAGATTGGGCTGCACTTGGTTGGAAAGAGGGCTACATCGATCAGATCGGTGTAGGAGATGAGTGGAGGACGGGTCGCGTCCTTGACGCTCTCGTCGCGACTTCGATGTCTGCCCAAGCGCAGGATGGTATGGCACATATTGCCACCGGAATCGCACAGGCAGAAGGCTCAGCAATGCTTTCTGTCTTTGAATACCTTGGCTTTAGAGTCGTCGGTCAATCACGCTTGTACGCAATCGATGTTCCGGAGGCCTAGGCTTGCTGGGCTCGACCTCCGAAACAATATGAGCGTTAAGTGTGGTGCTTAGAGGACTTTGGAGAAGAACTCGCGTGTACGAGGGTTTTGAGGACTAACAATTACTTGTTCCGGTGTTCCCTCTTCAACAATTACCCCTCTATCCATAAAGACCACGTGATCAGCGACCTCGCGTGCAAAACCGACTTCGTGCGTCACGACAACCATCGTCATTCCCGCTTGCGCGAGATTTTGCATGACTGTCAGTACCTCACCAACTAGTTCGGGGTCGAGGGCTGAAGTCGGCTCATCGAAGAGCATGAGTTCCGGTTTCATCGCGAGCGCGCGAGCAATTGCCACGCGCTGTTGCTGACCACCTGAGAGCTGCGAAGGATAATGGTTGAGTCGATCTCCCAAGCCAACTAATTCCAGATATTCCTGTGCTTCTTGTCTTACTTCGTTGCGGGGTCGACCCAAGACGTGGATCAGGCCTTCCATGACGTTCTCAAGCGCAGTCATATGCGGGAAGAGATTGAAGCGTTGGAAGACCATTTGGTTGGGGTGACATCGTCAACAAAAAGCTCAGGCTTGCAAACCGGTGGTCTGCAAGCCTGAGTGTGATTTAACGTCCTCTCAATGCGCGTCGATTCGGACGAGCTCGAGCGGGATCAATTCCCTTAGGAATCGGGGCTGAACGCCTGTCAAGAGCGCTCAGGCGTTGGTTCACCAGTGGCACTTCATCGCGCGTCAGGTTCTTCTTGAGTTTGCGAAGTTCGCGAAGAAGATTTGCGAGGCGCACTTGGCCTTTGCCGGTACCTACCTGAATTGTCGTGATCTCGACATTGCGCATAATGCGCTGTGCCTTCTTGCGTTCTTGTTCGAGAAGGGGTCGAACGCGAGAGCTTGGTCCTTCTGAGATAAGAACGATTCCAGGGCGTCCGACGAGGCGCCAGACAAGGTCTTGTTCGGCATTGGCAGCAATCGGTTGCTCATTGACAATCCAACCGTTGCGGATGCGGCTAATAGCGACGTACACCTGGCCAACGCGTCCTTCCACCTGTGCGT
>USHU01000172.1 GCA_900554605.1 uncultured Actinomyces sp. | reverse complement strand
ATCGGCTTGTCCGTCGCTGTTATCGCCCTAATTTCCACTGACATCATTGGACACGTGCGTAAACCCCATGCGCCTTCTATGAAAGAAGCAACAGCGTGGACACTGGGTTATGTTGCTCTTGCGGTGGTGTTTGGCCTGGCGATTTGGGTGATCTACGGAGCAAACTACGCGATCCAGTTCTATAGCGGCTACATGATGGAGTGGTCACTTTCGCTGGACAACCTCTTTGTTTTCGTCATCATCATGGCGTCCTTCAAAGTGCCAAGGGAGTTTCAGCAGAAAGCACTTCTAGCGGGAATCATCCTTGCACTGATATTTAGAGCATTTTTCATCATTGTCGGTGTTACCTTAGTCAACCGTTTTACGTGGATGTTCTTCTTCTTTGGCGCGTGGCTCTTGTGGACCGCTTATTCCCAGGCACGGGAGGGTGCTTCGGAAGAACAAGAAGAAGAGGAACAAGTTGAAGAGAATCGCTTTGTTCGTTTTGTCCGCCGTATCTTTCCGGTGACCGATGGCTATATTGGTGATCGCTTCTTTTACCGACACAGCGGGCGAACCTCTATTACGCCGCTTTTCTTAGTTGTTCTTGCGCTGGGCTCGGCAGACCTGATGTTCGCACTCGATTCAATTCCTGCGATTCTTGGACTCACCACGGAGTCCTACTTGGTCTTCGCCTGCAATGCCTTCGCTCTTCTTGGTCTTCGTCAGCTCTTCTTCCTCATTGACGGTCTTTTGGAGAAGCTGGTCTTCCTGAACTATGGCCTTGCAGTGATTCTTGGATTCATTGGCATCAAGCTTGTTCTTCATGCCATGCACGAGAACTCTGTGCCCTTCATTAATGGCGGCCAGCCGATCCATTCTGTACCGGAGATTGGTATTCCCATTTCTTTGGGCGTTATTGCAGGTACCTTGATCATTACCGTTATTACTTCGCTTATTCATTCTCGCCGCCAGAAGACCAGGAGCTAGCCCTAGTGACAACGAGCACGCCAGAAACTACAATTACCGGCTTAACGAGGCAAGAAGTTGAAGCCCGACGCCAGGCCGGGCAGATCAATGTCACGAAGTTGCCCTCTTCACGGTCATTGGCCTCGATTATCCGAGCAAATGTCCTGACTCTGTTTAACGCGATCCTCAGCGTCGCGATGGTTATTGTGATTGTCTTCGGATCCTGGCAGGACGCAGTTTTCGGCGGAATCATGATCATCAATGCGATCATCGGGATTTTTTCCGAAGTGCGCGCGAAGCGGACCCTAGACAACCTCGCAATAGTCGATGCTCCGCGGGCACAAGTACGTCGAGATGGCCTCACTGAACAGATCGATGTCGACGATATCGTTCTTGACGATATCGTCGAGCTCAGTTTGGGTGACCAGATTGCCGCTGATGGCGAAATCCTCGAGGTATCCGGCCTTGAAATTGACGAATCGATGCTAACCGGCGAGTCACGCCCAGTCCTTAAACAAGTTGGCGATCAGGTTCTTGCAGGTACATCGGTTGTCGCTGGTTCCGGATTGATGCATGTCCAAGCGGTGGGAGCTGACCTGTATGCGCAGGGAATCGCTCGCCACGCACGGACTTTCTCTTTGGCGACTTCTGAAATTCAGCAGGGGATCAATAAGATTCTCCGCGTTATTTCGGTCGCCCTGCCGCCGATTATTCTGCTGACCTTATGGTCACAGACTCGCATTGCAGGTGACGGAGTTCCTCATGCGTGGCAGCATGCTTTGGTCTTGGCCGTTGCGAGCGTTGTCGGAATGATCCCTCAGGGTTTGGTTCTCCTGACCTCGATGAATTTTGCAATTGGATCTGCAACTCTGGCCCGTCGAGGCGCGCTTGTTCAAGAACTTCCGCCAGTTGAGGTTCTGGCCCGTGTGGACGCTCTTTGCTTGGACAAGACAGGGACACTGACGACTGGTGGCATTCGTTTGCGTTCGCTGGAAGTCCTTGAGACTCACGACTTTGATGGAGAGCTATTTACAGCTCTTCGCGTACTTAACGATGATGAGACCAACGCGACTGCCCATGCGGTGAAGGAATATCTGGATTCAGATTCTTCCTTACCCTTAGAGCATTGCGCAGATTCCTGGACGATTCCCTTCTCTTCGGCACGAAAATGGGCAGCGTGGGGGACCGCGGAGTCCTCGATCGTCATGGGTGCTCCTGAGATGCTCATCGATGGGATCGAGGAACTTGAAGGTCTTCGCCAGTCAGTCCGCTTGTACGCCGAAGAAGGCTTGCGTGTCCTCGTCGTTGTTCGCTACGCCCAGAGAATTCAAGACCAGACTCTTCCCGCGGATCCCTTGCCTCTTGCATTGCTCGTCCTTGAGGAGGACCTTCGAGATGATGCCCGTGAGACCCTCGCCTATTTCCGCAGGCAAGGAGTGCGCGTCCGGATTATTTCTGGCGATAGCCCGACAACCGTTGCCGCACTGGCAGCTCAAGTTGGTTTGCAATCACCGGATGGCAATGCGCCTCAAGCATTTGATGCACGCCAGCTTCCGAGCGATCCGACCTCACCCGAGTTCTTGGCGATCGTTGAGTCTACTGATGTCTTTGGGCGTGTGACTCCCGAACAGAAACGTGCCTTGGTTAAAGCTCTTCAGACCCAAAAACACTGCGTCGCGATGACAGGTGACGGCGTTAATGACGCCCTTGCTCTCAAAGACGCGGATCTTGGCATTGCAATGGGGAATGGAGCCGCAGCGACAAAAGCCGTTTCACAGCTTGTCTTGGTTGATCAGAAGTTCTCCGTATTACCGAGCGTTCTGGGTGAAGGTCGACGCATCATGGCGAATATGGAGCGCGTCTCTTCTCTGTTCCTCGCCAAGACAACCTACGCCACGCTCTTCGTCATTCTGAGCGCGATTTTTGCATGGCACTATCCTTTCCTTCCGCGCCACTTCACTTACGTCGACACTTTGACCATTGGCATCCCCGCGTTCTTTATTGCACTCGGGCCAAACAATAGGCGTTACGTTCCAGGATTCCTCGTTCGAACCCTTTCTTTGGCTATCCCCAGTGGCATTGTCCTTGGCGTGAGTGCTCTTGCTGTCTATTCCTCGGTTGGAAATGGAACCGCGCTCGGATCCACTGCGGCAGCTCTCACTGTGTTGATCGCGGGGCT
>USHU01000171.1 GCA_900554605.1 uncultured Actinomyces sp. | reverse complement strand
CCCGAAGAAAAAGAAGAGATGTTTGCCCTGCAACGCCAGCTCCTTTTGAGCTTCTTGGCGCAGCGATGATCGAAGCAGCAGTACCCGTCGCGGCGATGAGTATCCTCGCCGCGATTGCACTTCTCTTCGCGATGGTCCTTGCGACCAGTGAGTTTGCGCTTTCGAAACTGACTCGCGCCATTGTTGAGGACCTCATTCAAGAAGAGAAGAAGCACGCGGTCGCCTTGATGGAGTTGGTGAACCAGCGACGCGTGGTTATTTTTGTCCTTCGAGGCGTTCGTACCTTTACGCAGGTGGTCTTCGCTGTGTCGATGGCGACGATCGCGCTGCATCTTGCCAATCACTGGTGGGTCGCTGGACTGGTGACGATCGCGATCGTCACCCTTGCGCAATTCCTGGCCAATAGCGTGATTGCAACGCGCTGGGCACAACGCAACCCCACCGGTGCCTCGCTGCTATTCACCCCGCTCATCACCCGCCTCGTGGCCATCGCGCGCTTCTTTGCACCCGTTGCACACAAAGCGCGCACGGTCTTACCTCAGCCGGAACGCACCGAAGCTGAAATGCGCGCCGAAATGGCTGATGAATTGCGCGAAATGGTCGATCAGGTTGGAGAGACTGAAGGTTTTGAAGAAGAAGACCGCCAGATGCTGCGCTCGGTCTTCGAACTTGGACACACCCTCGTGCGCGAAGTCATGGTTCCGCGCACGGAAATGGTGACGATTTCTTTCGATGCCCCCGCGCACAAGGCCCTGCGTCTTTTCGTTCGATCGGGCTTCTCACGCATCCCTGTCACCGGGACAGATACCGACGATGTTCGCGGAATTCTTTTCTTCAAAGACGTCGTTCAACGGCTCGAGACCTATGAAGGCGACCACGAACTGCGCGCAGATCAAATGATGCGCCCGGCCGAGTTCACTATCGAAATGAAACCCGCCGATGACTTGCTGCGCCAGATGCAGGCCGAGCACTTCCACCTAGCGCTGGTCGTTGATGAATACGGTGGGATTTCCGGCCTCGTCACCCTTGAAGACATCATCGAGGAAGTCGTCGGCGAACTCACCGACGAACACGATCGCAACACAATCGAACCCGAAGAGATTTCCCCCGGCGTGTGGCGCGTCCCCTCTAGGTTCTCGATTTGGGAACTCGGCGAGCTGTGGGGAGTGGAATTGCACGACGATGACGTCGACTCTGTGGGCGGCCTGCTGGCCAAAGCAATCGGGCGCGTTCCCCTCCCCGGAGCAACTGGCGATATGCTCGGCGTGCACATGGTTGCCGAAGAAGCGCGCGGGCGCCGCCGCCAAGTTGGCACAATCGTGTGCTCGTATGCCCCCGAAGTTTCCTCCGACGACACCAACGAAAGCCAGGAGTAGCAATGCATTTTCCCAGCGATGACGAATTGATGGCTGGTCCCAACGCCTTTGAAGGTGTGGATATCGACGCCTTGGACTTCCCCGAGGAAGACGGTGACCAGGGTGTGGATGCGGCCGGAGCGCGCGATGCGGAGTACGAGGGCGCAGGCTTCGGCGATTCAGATCTCGACGAGGCCGACGATGAGATCGCTCAGGACGTGGCCGACAGCGTTGATTCTCTGCGTCAACTGCGTGCCGAAACGAATGCGGCGGCCGATATCGTTATTCCTGACTTCCCCGATGATTTCCGCGCGGGTTTCATCTCGATCGTTGGGCGTCCCAACGTCGGAAAGTCAACCCTGACGAATGCGCTTGTCGGACACAAGGTTGCGATCACCTCGGGACGTCCGGAGACGACTCGCCACAATATTCGCGGCATTGTTCACGGTGACAACTACCAGCTGGTTCTGGTTGATACTCCCGGATATCACCGCCCGCGGACCCTCTTGGGAAAGCGCCTCAACGACATGGTCCGAGAGGCTTTGGCTGAAGTCGATTGCGTGATCTTCTGCCTGCCTGCAAACCAACGCATCGGACCGGGCGACCAATTCATTGCGCGTGAATTGCGTTCCGTTCGCAGGCCGATCATTGCGGTCGCGACTAAGTGCGATAGCGTGCCTCGTGAGCGCGTTTTGGAACACCTCATGGCGATTGAAAAGCTCGGGGAATGGAGTGCAATCGTTCCCGTCTCCTTTCGAGAACAAGGGGATCGACCGCCTTCGTGAGGTTTTGGCGCAGACGGTTCCTCTTTCTCCGCCCCTGTACCCGCAGGATGATATTTCGGATGAGTCCCGCGAAACGATGATCGCCGAATTTATTCGCGAGGCCGCACTTGAAGGCGTGCGCGACGAACTTCCTCACTCGCTGGCCGTGCAAGTCGAAGAGATCATCGAACGCCCCAAGCGCGAGGGTGATGATCGTCCGCCTCTGCTGGATATCCATGTCAATGTCTATGTCGAACGCGATTCCCAAAAGGCCATCATTATCGGTAAGAAGGGCGCGCGTTTGAAGGGAATCGGGACGCGTGCTCGCGCCAATATTGAACAGTATTTAGGACGCCGGGTCTACCTTGATTTGCACGTGCGAACCGCTAAGGATTGGCAGTCGGATCCGAAGATGCTTCAACGCCTTGGTTTCTGAGTGTTTCCCCCACTTTTGATGTGAAAGTGGGGGATTCAACATCTGTGCCCTGACCAGGGTCCTGAGTCTGAACGGGTATTTCATGGCATGCTTATCCTGTGAGCGAAAATCCCCAAAACCCTAACGCTTTTGAGCTTTCATCGTTTGCCCCGGACGACGCATCACTGACCGTGCATCGCATGGCCGCGCATGATCGTCTGGCCTACCAATCCCGAGTCGTTTTGCGCTTGGGGCAGATGCTTCTTGCTGCTGGCGCTGGTTCCTATCGCGTCAAGGCGTCAATGCGCACCTGTGCCGAGGCGGTTGGCATCGAAAAGCACCACGCTCAGGTGACCTTCACGGAAGTGGTTGCAACCGCCTACGCAAACGGTACTTTCCGTACCGAACTTGCTGAGCAGCGTCTCTTGGGTGTCAATGCTGATCGAATTGATCGCATCACAAACTACCTGGCAACAATTGAAGGCACGCAAGTGCTTGTCGAAGACGTCGATAAGGCTCTTGACGAGATTGAACGCGTCAAGCCCCTGTACGGATGGCTCGCGAATGCTCTTGCTTCGGGACTTGCCTGTGCGGCCT
>USHU01000170.1 GCA_900554605.1 uncultured Actinomyces sp. | reverse complement strand
CCCAATCCTTCGTCACTGTGGCCTCGGTGATCTGGCGTTCGGGATCGCACAGCGCACAATCGGAGACGGAATCGTGCGGAGTGGCGCGCCATTGAACGAGCTCTTCGTGTGCTTTTTCCGGATCGCCCATGCCCAGTGCCAGGGTAAAGCGGCTTCCATGCACAGAATGCATAGAAAAACCCTGATCTTGGAAGAAACGTCCCAGGCCTTCGGAGAGCTCGAGAGCCTGCTCGCGCGAAACTGCGGGATTTCGGCCGGCAGCGGTGACGGCGTTCTTGTAGAGCCATGCGAGGTCATGGACTTGGTCAGCGTCGAAAGCTGCGGGGTTTTCTTCGAATCTTGTCAGGCACCAGGCAGTAGGTGCGAGTGCTTTCCACTCTTCGTTCCCCTGCTGGTAGCACAGCGCAAGTTCAAGATAGACCTCGAGCTGCAAGGCTTCTTCGCCTTCGAGGGCATCTGCCAGAACGGCAGCCTGTGCAACTTCAGCGCTGCGGGTTGGCCCCCAGGGCATGCTTGAGGTGCGTTTCAGGATATCTTTGACTTCTTGAATACTGCTCATGTCCGTATCGTTCCTCACCGTCGATGAAAAGATCAGGGCGTGTAATGCGACTTGGGTCCATAGTAGCTGGGAGTTGTCAGAAGACTAAAAGTGCTCTTTTGGGACATATTGAAGCGATTGTGCGGAAGTTAGTCGCGCAATAAGCGCGCAATTTTTGCTTGCGGGACAAAGGTGTCACTTGTGTGGGTAATGCTTGCCTAACCTTGGCATATGCAACTATCACAATTCCCACTACGGACTCGGGCTCGCCTCGGAAACATGGAGGTTTCCCCCGAACACCGACTCCGTCTGTATGAACTTGGAGTTCGCCCCGGAAGCGAATTTTTCATTGTGAACAAGGCCGCTTTCGGCGGCCTCGTCGTTAATATCGCCGGTGCGCGCGTCGCTGTTGATCGTCGCAGTGCTCGGGCAATCGAAGTGGAGGAAATCGCATGAGCTGCCCGCACTGCTCTCCCAAATCAGATGTCGCTGTGTTGGATACTCCTTCCTCAAGTGGTGGGGAAACAACGATCGTCCTAGTCGGAAATCCGAACGTTGGAAAATCGACCCTTTTCAACGCAATTACCGGTGCCCGCCAGCACGTCGTTAATGCTCCCGGCACCACGGTTGAAATGAAGCGCGGTACGTGGCGTGCACTGGGGGCAAATCTTGTTGATCTTCCCGGAACTTATTCCTTGATCGCATCTTCTCCCGACGAACAAGTTGTGAGTGACACTCTTTCTGGTGCCGAGGGCTCATTCACCGACCCTAGAACCGGACGGAAAGTTGATCTGGCTATTGTTCTTTTGGACGCCAGTGCAATGACGCGTTCTCTATACCTCTTGGGACAGGTCGCGCAAGCTGGACACCCGGTTGTTGCTGTCGCCACCATGGTTGATGTTTCCGAGAAGGACGGCCAGAAATACCCGGTCGATAAACTTGCCGATGAGTTGGGAATCCCCGTTATTGCCGTAGACCCGCGTCACTATGACAATCCCGACCTTTTAGAAGGAATTGTCCGTCACGCGCTCGAACACCACACACGTCCGAAGGGGCTTCCCGTCAATGCGGCTGATGGAAGCTGTACCTGCGGATGCGGTGGACTGACCCAAGCAGATGAGCTCTTCGCCTGGGTTGATCGCGTCGAAACCGCAGTAGTTGGAAAAGCCGAAGGCGCCCCCATCCTCTCGACCTCTGACAAGATCGACCGGGTCCTGCTCAACCCCTGGTTGGGAATCCCGATCTTCTTCGTCCTCATGTGGTTCCTTTTCAAAATCGCAGGTGAATGGGTCAGTCCGGTCCAGGATTTCTTCGACCACATCTTCTCCTCAACGGATGAAGGCTTCCCCTCTCTAGCGAACGGAATTACCTACCTCCTCACGCTCGGTGGACTTCAAGACGGTTGGCTTCACAGCTTCCTCATTGGTGGTCTGTGCACCGGTTTGGGTGTGGTTTCTTCCTTCATTCCCCTGATGTTCATCATCTTCTTGATGATTTCCATCCTGGAAGACTCCGGTTACATGGCACGCGCGGCCTTCCTCGGCGACCGCGTCATGCGTGCGATCGGCCTGGATGGCCGCGTGATCTTGCCGCTCATCATGGGATTTGGCTGCAATCTGCCGTCTCTGGCGGCTACGCGTACGCTTCCCAACACCGCCCAGCGAATCGTCACGACCATCATTACGCCCTACACCTCGTGTGCAGCGCGATTGACCATCTACCTGATGATCGCCAGGATCTTCTTCCCCGATAACGCTGGAACAGTGATCTTCTCTCTCTATGTTCTCTCGCTCATCATGGTGATCTTGGGTGCGCTTGTTCTCAAGCCGTTCTTCACGAAGAAGACTACGGACTCTCCACTGTTCCTCGTGCTTCCCGCGTACCAGGTTCCGCGTGTATTTGTGATCTTGCGGACTACGTGGCTGCGTGCGTGGGCCTTCGTGAAGGGCGCCGGCAAGATTATTTTGGCGATGACCTTTGTTGTGTGGCTCATGGGTGCAATTCCCATGGCGGGGAACTACTCTTTCGCGGATTCCGAACTCCCCATGGAAGATTCTCTCTACGGACGCACCGCCCAGGTGCTTGAGCCTGTCTTCAAGCCTGCTGGTTTTGGTGAGTGGCACATGACCGGTGCTCTCATGACCGGCTTCGTTGCGAAGGAAACGGTGATTTCCTCGATCGTCACTTCCTACAATATGGATCCCGAAACAGAAGGTGGAGATGCCGAGGACGGTGGCGATGATCTTGGTTCGCTGCCCCAGCTGGTCACTGAATCTTTCGAGAAATCCGCGGGAGATGCAGCACCGGTCGCAGCCTACGCCTTCTTGGTGTTCGTCCTCACCTACACCCCGTGTATGGCAACGGTCGCCGAGCAAGCGCGCCAGATTGGCGGCAAGCTCACTGCAGCGGCGGTTGGTGTCCAACTCGTGAGTGCATGGATCCTTGCTGTAGCCGTCTTCCAGATCGGACGCCTGATCCTGTGACTGCGTCATTTGTCTCCCCAGCCCAGCGTCTCAAAGAGGCGCTGGCGCGGGGCTGCACTCTCGAGGCCGCCGCTCAGCGTGCGAAAGTATCGCTCGCTTTTGCGACCGTGGT
>USHU01000169.1 GCA_900554605.1 uncultured Actinomyces sp. | reverse complement strand
TTGCCACAGGCCGACGGGAAGGCGGCGGTGACGTGGAACTGCTGGCCGGTGGACTCGCGGGTCAGGCGCAGGACGAGCATGTGCTCTGCCATCCAGCCGTCGCGCTTTGCCATGGTCGAAGCGATACGCAGTGCGAAGCACTTCTTGCCGAGCAGTGCGTTGCCGCCGTAACCGGAGCCGAAGGACCAAATTTCGTTGGTCTCGGGGAAGTGGGTGATGTACTTCTCGTCGTTGCAGGGCCAGGTGGAGTCTTCCTGACCCTCTTCGAGCGGCACGCCGACCGAGTGAACGGCGGGAACCCACACGCGGCCCTCGTTGATAAGGTCCATTGCCTTTGCACCCATGCGGGTCATAATGCGCATGGAGACAACAACGTAGGGAGAGTCGGTGATCTCAACGCCGAGCTGGGAGATGGGGCCACCCAGAGGACCCATGGAGAAGGGAACCACGTACATGGTGCGGCCCTTCATGGCACCCGTGAACTTCTCGTGCAGGGTTGCCTTCATTTCCTTGGGGTCTGCCCAGTGGTTGGTCGGGCCTGCGTCTTCTTCCTTCTCACAGCAGATGAAGGTACGAGACTCAACACGCGCAACGTCAGAGGGCTTAGAACGGGCGAGGAAGCAGTTGGGGCGCTTCTCTTCGTTCAGCTTGGTGAACATGCCGCTCTCAACCATCTGAGAAGTGAGGCGATCCCACTCTTCCTGGGAGCCGTCAGCGAACTCCACACGATCAGGGGTGGTCAGCGCTGCAATTTCAGCAACCCACTTGATGACATCTTCGGGAGCGTTTGCCGGAGCGGCTGCACGCACATCCTGTTCGGTCACGGACATTTTGCCTCCTGAGGCACTCGGTGATTCTGGGGCGCGGTTACGTCCCGATCTACGCTTTAATCATCCCTCACCCCACCGGCATTTGCGCGGGCGATAGGTCCCTTTGGGGCTGAAAATTCTGACAAATGCGTCAACTTTGGCGACGGAAGGCCCCAGTTTTCCCGAGAGATCCAAGCTTTCGGGCATAATGTGGCAATAGACACACTACTCAGCAAGAAGTTCCTGCCTCGGTGAACTTGAATATGCAGTGTGTAATGGATGACGATTGCCTTGAGGCAATCTCAACACAATCGGAGGAACATTATGGGGATCCGCAACAGAACGCAGGGCCCAAATTTCTTTGAATTCTTCACCCAGCAAGCAGACAAGCTCGTTGCGGGCGTCGAAATTCTTGCTCAAATCTACGCTGCTTCCCCCGAAGAACGAGTCGCACTTCGCGATCAGCTTCACGGCGTTGAACACCAATGCGATGAACTCAATCACGAGATCTTCCAGCGCATTAATTCGTCCTTTATTACTCCCTTTGACCGCGAGGATCTTCAGTCCCTAGCCGCTCACCTCGATGACTGCATGGACTTCATCGACGAGGCCGGCGACCTTTTGGTCCTGTACGGCATCACCAACATCCCCGAGGAGATCCTGAGCCTGCTCAAGTCGCAGGTCGCGGTTCTCACCCACTGCGCGGAGCTGACCGCGCAAAACATGCCGGCACTGAAGTCCCCTGTCGACATGCGTGATTACTGGATCGAGATCAACCGCCTCGAAAACGAAGGCGACCTCACCTACCGCCGTGCCCTGACGACTCTTTTTGACTCTGGTCTCGACCCCATCACGATCATCAAGCTCAAGGATGTTGTCGAGAGCTTGGAAGCCTGCGCCGATGCTTTCGAGCACCTGGCGAACGTCATCGAATCCCTCGCACTGAAGGAATCCTGAGTCGTGGATCTTAACCTGATCCTGGTTTGCGTCGTCATCGCCGTTGCTCTGTTCTTCAGTTACACCAACGGCTTCCACGACGCAGCGAACGCGATCGCCACTTCGGTTTCCACAAAAGCCTGGACGCCTCGTGCCGCACTACTCATGGCTGCAGTCATGAACATTCTTGGCGCAATGATGGGCACCGCGGTAGCGAAGACAATTGGCGAGGGAATCATCTCCATCAGCCCATACGCTGAATCCACTCAGGTGGAAATGCAGCAAAAGGGCCTGGTCATCATCCTTGCCGCACTCTTGGGCGCGTGTATCTGGAACCTCATTACGTGGTGGTTTGGTCTGCCTTCCTCATCCTCTCACGCCCTTATCGGTGGCATGGTTGGTGCAGGTTTGATGAGCGGCACAGCCGTTTACTGGTGGGGAATCGTTAAGTCCGTCATCATTCCGATGTTTGCCTCACCGATCATCGGTTTCGTTATCGGCTACATCGTCATGCGCCTCGTTCTCTTCCTTTTGCGCAATGCTCAATACCACCGCACCATGCGTCGCTTCCGCGCTGCCCAGCGTTTTTCCTCTGCGGCTATGGCGCTGGGACATGGTATCCAAGACGCGCAGAAGACCATGGGCATTATCGTCATGGCTCTTCTTGCCGGCGGCTACGGCGAAACACACCAGATCTACGATCCGGTAACCGGAGACATGACGGTCCCCCTGTGGGTCAAGATTTCCGGAGCCTTGGCAATTTCTTTGGGGACAATGGCTGGCGGCGGACGCATCATGCGTACCATCGGCCGAAAGATCATCGATCTTGACCCCGCACGAGGCTTTGTCTCAGAAGCGGTCTCCTCATCGATCCTCTACCTGTGCTCCTACGTTGTCCACGCCCCGATTTCAACGACGCAGGTCGTATCGACGTCGATTATGGGTGTGGGATGTACGAAACGGTTCTCCGCCGTGCGCTGGGGTGTTGCAGGTTCGATCGTGACGGCATGGTTCCTGACCTTGCCAGCAGCTGCTGTTGTGTCTGGAATCGTCTACTGGATCTGCGCACTCATCGTTGGCGTCTAGTACCCTCGATCGAGTGAAGTCCTTTTTTAACCGCATCTGTCTCGGTGTGCTTGCCTGTGTTTTGGGGGCAGGCACACTGAGCGGGTGCGGTTTTTCGTCAGTGATGCGCCTGTCGGTCGGCGCCTGCGTTCAGGTTCCTCCAACGACAAGCGCCTATTCCCTGGAAACCGTCTCTTGCTCTCGCCCTCACCAAGCTGAAGTGATCGCGCTACCAACGGTTGCGGGCGCAAATTTCCCCGAGGCCGCACAACTTGAAACGGACGCTCGCCGCGAGTGCGAATTGGCTTTCCGTTCCTACGTTGGGGTCCCTGCTGAGGATTCTGCTCTTGATCTGCTC
>USHU01000168.1 GCA_900554605.1 uncultured Actinomyces sp. | reverse complement strand
CATTGATCGCTTTTTTCCCGATCCTCATTTCTGCGCTTGTGGGTCTTCGATCTCTTGATCGTCAGGTCTTAGAGGCTGCTCAGCTCGACGGAGCAGCTGGCCTGACGATGGCTCTGCGAATTGAGACTCCATTAGCCTCACCGGCAATTCTTGCCGGAATCCGTAACGGCTTCACCCTCTCAATTACAGGTGCAGTCGTTGGTGAAATGGTGATGGGAGGAAAGGGCCTCGGAATGTTGCTCTCACAAATGCGAACGAATGTCGACACAGCAGGAATGTTTGTTGTCATCATTCTCCTGTGTCTCCAAGCGGTACTGATCTACTTGCTCATGTCCGCATGGGAAGCGCGGGCACGCGTCATGGTAGAAACCGACTAGTACGAACATGTGATTGGAGAGCATAATGCGTCCTGTATTACGTAAGGTTGCCGCACTGGCTGCGGGAGTCGTTCTACTCGGTGGATGTCACGGTGGAACTCACTCAAGTGGTGCAACTGTTATCGGTTTATCCTACGTTCCGAATGTCCAGTTTTCTGGCATCTACCTTGCCCTCGACAATGGGCACTATTCTTCGCACAAACTTAACGTCGAGCTTCGTCATCATGGCAACGACGAAGGTGTTTTTACAGCGCTCGTGAGCGGAGACGAACAAGTTGTTCTGGCGACCGGTGACGAAGTCGTCCAAGCGCGTTCTCAGGGCATGGATGTCATCTCGGTGGCGACCTATTACCGTGAACAACCCAATGTGATTCTGACGCGCACGGACACCGGAATTAGAACTGTTGCTGATCTGAAGGGGAAAAAAGTTGGGATCCCGGGGGAGTACGGATCTTCCTGGCTCGCTCTTCAGGCCTACCTTGCAAGCGCCAACATGACGACCTCTGACGTGAACGTTATGTCGATTGGCTATACCCAGACCTCTGCTTTGAGTAAGGGGGATGTCGATGCAATCGTTGGTTTTGCGAATAACGAGGCCGTGCAGCTATCTGCCGCTGGAGTTGATGCGCAGGCGGTGGAATGCGACTGCACCATTCCACTCGTGTCAGCATCTCTGGTGACCACTTCACAGTGGGCAAAAGATCATGCGAACGAACTGAAAGAGTTGCTGGCAGCTACACAAGAAGGTATGACAACTGCCGTCGAACACCCCGACCAAGCCTTTGCAGCGACCGAGAAACGTGACACGACACTGAGTGACGAGAAAACCCGTGAGACAGCCACGAAGATTCTAACAGCGACAAATCTGCTGATTCTTGGCGCGAATTCGACAGTTTCGCTTGAACAAGATACGAGTAGATGGAACGAGATGCTGAGCTTCATGTCATCCGTTTCTGGACTTCTTCAACAAGATGTCACGCTTGAGCAAGTGATGACTAACGATTACGTACCGCAGTCGTAAGTTTTGATATTGTTCCTGATGCCCTCAGAGAGCCAACTGGCGTCTGAGGGCATCAGCGTGTGTGCGAACGATAGGTTCGCACAAGCAGTGACTCTATTGCATCAATGCTGTGGGTCATGCTGAGTGCCAGTGCCCGCTCGTAGTGTTTCATTCCCATATCGCGGCATTCACTAGGGTGGTCAAGCCAATAGTCAATGAGCCGGGCAAGCTTCACAGGATTGTCGTAGGGAAACACGCAGCGTTCATCTCGCGCGTATTGCCAGGTGGAGGATTCTTCGGATTGCGCGATCAAAGGCGTGACTCCACGTGCCATCGCCTCAAGAGCCGCAAGACCCTCAATCTCGACTGTTGCGCAGTGAACATACAAATCCGCACGGTCGAGAAGCCCTTGCACGTCCTCATGTGAAATGAAGCCAAAATGAACAGTGGCAGATAGGGGAGAAGCTAGACGCCGTAGTTTGTTCTCGAGAGGGCCACGTCCTGGCAGATAGAGATCAATTGCAGGTGCATGTCGCGAGTATGCGAGAGCACGCAGCAATACTTCATGGTTCTTTTCTGGCGCGTACCGTCCCGTTGAGACAAGAGTAAACCTGCGTGAAACCAGTGAAGGGTTCTCATTACCGCGTGAAATTCGCGGTAGGACATCGCGAATCCACGAGTGCGGCAATCCGTTCGAGAATGCCTCAATTGGAACCTTGTATCCAAAGCGTTCTAAACGTTCCTTGACCGCCTGAGTTGGCGCATGAATGCAATCGCAGAACGAGTAGACCGACGTATAGAACAACCCATACAAAGCGCGATTGACGCTGGACCGGTTCAACGCTGGGAATGGAGCAAGGAAATTTTCCGGATAGACGTGAAAACTTCCGACAATCGGGATCTGAGCCCGCTTCGCCTCCCGAACCAGGACGGCGTTCGTGGGAAGAGGATCTTCAACGTAGACGATATCTGCCCACTGAAGTGCAGCCCTCATCACGTGAAGATCCGGACGCGCGATGCGGAAGTTCTGAGCGTGGATATATCCGTTCAACATCGGAATGCGCAACTCTGTAAGTGGGTAATCCAGTGAAGATTTCTCACCGTAAGACAGTACTTTGACCTCGTGTCCACGCTCGCGCAATCCTTGACAAAAATCGCGGGCAGAGCGCGCAAGACCGTTTGTAAGGTTCGTGTAGTCACTTGCCGAAAGGAGGATTTTCACCGCCAACTCCCGTCGTCTGCCCGTGTCTTTGCTCGCTGGCGTACATTAGGCACACTAGGCTAAAGCTTGGATTAATTCTGTCACAAGGAGGAGGCATCGTGGAGGGGAACGATACCAGCGTACGAATCCTCGACCTTCTCTTTGACCTGACTTCTGCAGAACGCGGACGTTCAAGGTCTCAGATCCGGCGGCTCACCCACTATCGCACGCTCAGCGATGATGCTTTCGATTCAGCTTTTTCACGCGATAAGAACAGCTTGAAGAAAGTCGGAGTTGAGATCACCGTTTCACGCAGAGGTGACGAAGTCATTTATCGATTAGCGTCTCCATCTCAACAAAATATTGATTTTACTGCCGAAGAAATTGCCCTCATTGACCTGGCAGCATCTGCCTGGCAAACCCCGGATACCACTCAGATTGCATCGTCGAAGCTCCGTGCACACATGAAATCGCGCTCGCGCGAGGCCATCCAGCTTCGTCTCTCAGGCTCTGAAAACGTACTGCCTCTCTACCAAGCCATTACAAGCCAAAGCGTGGTCTCATTCCTCTATCGCAGTCCAAAGTCGACGCAAACTCGAGCGGTAGAGCCTTGGAAC
>USHU01000167.1 GCA_900554605.1 uncultured Actinomyces sp. | reverse complement strand
GGTATTGAGCGAAATTTCGCGATGCGCGCCGAAGGTTGCTTCCTCCAGGCTGATCTCAATGCGCGTGAGCTGTTCGCGGCCCTGGCGAGTGCGCGACTGAGGGCCGCCGCCCCCGCCGAATCCGCCACCGAAGGCTCCACCGAACATCGTTGAGAGGATGTCCCCGAAATCGAAGGAGTCACCAGCGTATCCGCCGCCTCGGGCAGCGTCTGCACCACCGATGTCGTACATGCGGCGCTTTTCCGGATCGGAAAGAGTTTCGTAGGCGACCGATAGCTCCTTGAAAGCTTCCTCGTCCCCGCCGTAGTCCGGGTGTAATTCGCGAGCCTTCTTGCGATAGGCCTTTTTGATTTCGCTTTGGTCGGCGTCGCGTGAGACCCCGAGGATTGCGTAGTAATCGTTCACGAATATCCTTCTGCGGCTGCGGTTAGTGTGTTGAGTTCAAGTACTTGGACAGATACGAGGCCACGGCGTGGACCGTGGACATTGTCGAGGCGTAGTCCATGCGGGTGGGCCCGAGGATTCCCACGTGGGCTGAGTTCCCCCCGGAAGCGTAGGTTCCTGAAACGAGGGAGGTCTCAACGAATGCATCGTGTCCGTTTTCAGAACCGATGGAGACGTGGACGTCGCCGTTTCCTTCGTCCATTTCGGCGAAGAGACGCAGGAGAACGACTTGTTCTTCGAGGGCGTCTAAAACCGGTGCAATGTCGCGGAAGTCAACACCGCTTCGAGCAAGGTTCGACATTCCCGCCATAGCGATTCGCGCGGAAGGCTCTCCTTGGAGGAGGCTGGCGATGATTTCACTGATGTCTCCGGCGCACCCAGACAGTGCGGGCGGCAGACACTCAGCCATGGCCTCGTAATGGGCACGAACTTCTCCCGCGTCTTTGCCCTGGTAGGCGGCGTTGAGGACCGAGCGCAGCGTCAAGAGATCTTCTTGGGCGAGGTCTTGGGGCATCTCACGCAGGCGTTCAAAAACCTTGCCCTGTTCGGTGATGACCACGATGAGCAGGCGCGAGTCGCTCAGATCGACAAATTCGATGCGGCTCAGTGTTGAGCGAGCATTCACGGGGTACTCGATGAGGGCAACCTGGCGCGTGACCTGTGCAAGCAGGCGGACTGTGGCCATGACGACGTCATCGAGGTCTTCGGCGCGGGCCAAGAATTTCTCGACCGCCTGGCGCTCTGGGGCACTCATGGGCTTCAGTGTTGCCAATTGGTCGACGAAAACTCGATAGCCCTTGTCGGTTGGTACGCGGCCAGCACTGGTATGGGGCTGGTAGATGAGCCCGGCTTCTTCCAAGACAGCCATGTCGTTTCGGATGGTCGCCGAAGAGACCCCAAGATCTTGGGATTGCGCGATGGCTTTGGAACCCACTGGTTCACGCGTGTGGACATACTGGGACACGATGGCTCGTAGAACGTCTAGGCGACGGTCGTTCATTCATCCTCCCCTAATCTGGCACTCACGCTATTTGAGTGCCAGTTTACTCCGCAAATACCCAATTCGCCCTGTTATCAACAGTTTTTACCCGGAGCCGAATGGGAAAGAGCGATCATTCCAAACCGGGCTGAGTGACGAAATCAATCAGTTCCTCGACGCGCCCCAGAAGGGCTGGCTCGAGGTCTTTATAGTTGCGAACCGTGGAGAGGATTCGTTTCCACCCCATCGCGATATCGGCCTGAGTCGCATGGGGCCAGCCCAAGTGTTCCAGAGTCCCGTGTTTAATATCCACTCCCCGAGGAATTTCGGGCCACTTTTCAAGTCCCACACGCTGAGGCTTCACCGATTGCCAAATATCGACATAGGGATGGCCGACAATGAGGACCGCATCCTTCCAGCGCGCACTCACGGCCTCGGCGATGCGGGATTCTTTGGATCCGGGGACCAAGTGATCCACAAGCACGCCCGCGCGTACTTTCTCGGTGGGGCCGAAAACTTCAAGGATTTCCTCCAAATGATCGACGCCCTCAAGAAGCTGAACGACAACCCCAACATCGGCAAGGTCGTCGCCCCACACGTGCTGGATGAGCTCGGCATCGTGGCGTCCCTCGACCCAGATTCGAGACTTTCGCGCAACACGCGCAACACGGTTTTCAGCAGCAATCGATCCGGAGTTTGTGACCGCCCGGCCGCCGGGAGTAGTCAAAGCGGGAGCCTGCCGCACCGGCGCGGCCTTCGGAGGAAGCGCAACAATGGGTTTTCCTTCAAGCCAGAACCCGCCGCCAAGGGGGAAAGAACGCTTGCGCCCGTGTCGATCCTCAAGTTCGACCAGGTGCACTCCCCCAGATTTTTCAACGCGGGTCACTGCACCAACCCACCCGCTGGAAATGTCCTCAAGCACCATGCCGTACTCGATAGCAACTTCAACAGAGCGCGGCCGACGCGCACACGGCCCATCACGATGCGGGTCGAACTCGAAGATATTGGTCCCGTACATATCTGAAGTCACCGCACAACACTATGAGTGCGAGTGCCCCTGACGCGCTTCAACACTCGGATGCGGAGAAGTTGTGCGGCTCGTAACTCAGTATCCAAGGAGCTCACGCGTCACGTAGTCAGCCAAAAGCCTGCCCTGAAGAGTCAGAATCGCCCGCCCCTTGCCAGCCGCTTGCGCATCGATCAGCCCTTTCGAGGCCAGGGGTTCAAGTGCGGCGCAAAAGGCCTCGCGATCCCCTTCCCCTTCCTGGGGAGCTTCAACGCCTTCGCTGGTGCGCACAGCCAAGAGGATGCGTTCCATTTCCCGCGTCTGTGCATCAAGGATTTCTCCGGCCTGAGCGGGAGAAAGTCCCTCTCGTAGCCTGTGCGCATAAGCCGAGGGGTGTTTGACGTTCCACCAGCGATAGCGGCCGAGGTGAGAGTGCGCGCCCGGGCCAATCCCCCACCAGTCCCAGTCGCGCCAGTAGGCAAGATTGTGTTTCGAGGCGTGGCGCAGCTGGGTGGAAACAATTCCTTCTTCGCCGGCCTCCCTGCGCGCGAAGTTCGAAATTTCATACCAGCTGTAACCGGCCTCGCCTAGCAGTCGATCCGCAATTTCGTATTTCGAGGCCTCGTCGTCTGGGTCGGGCATGGGAAGTTGCCCGCGAGTGACCTGTGCGCCCATTTTGGTTCCTTCTTCGATGACAAGGGCGTAGGCACTGATGTGGTCCGGTTCCATTGCGATCGCTTCTTCGAGCGAGGTTTGCCAGTCTGTCAGAC
>USHU01000166.1 GCA_900554605.1 uncultured Actinomyces sp. | reverse complement strand
CATTCGCGTCAAGCCAGTCTTGGGAGTAACCCGCACTATAACGAACGGAGCGCTGGTTCGGATCCGAGGAGTCGTAGTTGGTCATTCCACGGACGACACCGAAGTAAGAGTTGTCCGCGACGACGGTGGTGCGATCCGTACCGGAGTCATTCAGAACGGCCTTGCCAATTCGACCTTCGGAGCGATTGAAAGTAATGGTGTCGGCGCCGGGTGTTTCAAGGGGGGCATCTGCCCGGGCCGGGGATTGAAAATTAGTCACTGCGGGAAGGGCAATGAGGGCTGCAAGGATGCACGAAATCACCGCATAGCGCGTAGACTTTCGACGCTCAGGACGATGCTGTACATGCTGCGGTTGGGGGGCAATTCTGAACCGATTCATATATCTCCGTATCAGGGATCTCACACGATATTAACAGCATTAATTGACATTGCAAACATGTGACCTGCGTCATCAACAGAGCAGCTTAACAGGCCCACTCAAATAGCCTTTCAATTACCCTTCACCCCACCCAATTTGGGACGAAACTGTAAAATACTGTCAGTAGGTCTGTCGAATCCCTCGGGTTAGGGCCTGCACGCAAGGTTAGATACCGAACAAGGAACAGTCTGCATGAGTATTTTCGACCGTTTTGAAAGCGCCGTCGAGCGCGGTGTAAACGGCGCCTTCTCGCGCGTTTTCCGTTCGGGAATCAAGGCAGTTGACATCACCTCAGCACTCAAGCGCTCCATGGAAGACCACGTCCAAGAGCTCTCCACCGACCGCGCGATCGCCCCCAACCACTTCCTTATCCGCATGGCACCCACTGATATGGACGCACTGGGCGACCTCGACATCCTCGCGGGCGAATTCGCCCAGCAGGTAACCGATCACGCGGTCTCCCAGGGATACGCTCTTCTCGGCCCAATTTCTATTGACTTCACACGCGACTCGGAAGAATTCACCGGTCAGCTCCAAGTGGAAGCACGCAACGAACGAGGCGCCGCCGCCCCGGCCACGGCCTCGTCGCCCTCCCCCGAGCACCCCATCCTCGACATCGACGGCCAAAAGTGGCTCCTCACCGAACCCGTCACCGTCATTGGCCGCGGAGCCGAGGCCGACATCACCGTTGCAGACTCGGGCGTTTCGCGCCGCCACCTAGAACTCCGTATTACTCCCACCGGCGTGATTGCTACCGATTTAGGTTCGACAAATGGTACTTTCGTCGAGGGCCACCGCATCGATGCAGCGACCCTTTTGGACGGAAACCAGATCACCATCGGACGCACCCGAATCTTGTTCTGGACACACCCGCAAAGTGAGGATGCCCAGTGACTTCAGATCTCACCTTCACCCTCTTCCGCCTAGGTTACCTTGTTCTCTTGTGGCTCCTCGTTTTGGGGGCCGTCTCAACGCTGCGCCGCGATATCTTCGGCACGGTCGTAACCCCGCGCGGAAAAGGACGCAAGGATGCGGATCGCAAGCGTCGCGAATCTCGGCGTTCAACACATACTTCCGAGCCGCGAAATCTTCTCCTAACCGGTGGCCCACTTGTGGGCACGATCATTCCCCTCGGAAGCACTCAGATCGTCATTGGACGTTCACCCTCATCAACACTGGTTTTGGAAGACGAGTACGCATCTTCCCAACACGCACGCCTGACCCCCGCTGACGGACGTTGGTGGATCGAAGATCTCGGTTCCCGAAACGGAACTTTCGTGGACGACGAAAGACTGACTTCGCCTCGGGAATTGAACGTGGGAGATATCGTCCGAATCGGCCAAACGACCCTCGAATTGGTGAAGTAACATGGCCCCACCCAAGCCCGTCGAATTTCACTACGCCGCTCGCAGCGACGTCGGCTTGGTGCGCCAAAATAACCAAGATTCCGGCTACGCGGGCGCAAATCTTCTAGTTTTAGCCGACGGAATGGGCGGTCCCGCAGGTGGCGCTATCGCTTCCTCGGTTGCGATTGCTCACTTGGTTCCCCTCGATACCGACTCCCACCCCGCTGAGACTCTTCTCCCCTCTCTTCGCGATGCCCTCATGGACGCGCACGAGGAACTTTCCGAGCGCTCCGAGCAAGACCCCGAGCTCGCTGGACTGGGGACAACCTGCATTGCGCTCATGCGTTCGGGAAACAAGCTCGCCATGGTCCACATCGGCGACTCGCGCGCCTACGTCCTGCGCGGCGACACGCTCACGCAGGTCACCACCGATCACTCTTTCGTTCAGTACCTGGTGGACAGTGGCCAAATCACCCCTGAAGAGGCCGAACATCACCCTCAGCGCAATGTCGTCATGCGAATCCTTGGTGATTCTCAAGCCGATGTCACTCCCGATGAAACCATGCGTGAGGCAGTCGTGGGAGACCGCTGGCTGCTGTGTTCTGACGGCCTTTCCGGAGTCGTCTCCTCCGATACGATCGCTGAAATTCTCACCGATGTCCGCGATCCCGGAGAGTGCGCCGAAGAGCTGATCCGGCTGGCTTTGCTTGCGGGTGGTCCCGATAACGTCACCTGCGTGGTCGCCGATATCGTTCCCGCGGGCACCGTCCCTCCCAGCGCACCGCAGATCGTTGGCGCTGCTGCGAAGGATCGCCTCGCGCCCACCCGTGGGGGTGGTGGAGCAGCGGCTCGCGCTGCGGCTTTAGCTTCCCCGACCAAGGAGCTTCCCGTCGACGACGAGGCCGAGGCCGAGGCCGACGCTCCTCGGCGCCCACGTTTCGCTTGGCTCCTGCCCGTCATCAGTTTGATGCTCGCAATTGGCGTCGTTATTGCCGGCTGGTTGGGCTGGCAGTGGAGCCAATCCCAGTACTACGTCATGGGCAAAGACGGCTCAGTCGTCATTTTCCAAGGGATCCCACAGTCCATCGGCTCGTGGAATCTCTCCCACGCCGTTGAAATCACCGACGTGAAGCTCGACCAGCTCGCAGCGGTCGATCAGCAGCGTCTTCAAGAGCCTGTCACGCGTTCCTCGCGCGGTGAAGTCGACGCCTATGTTGCGATCTTGCGCTCAAACGCCCGCGAGCGTGCCCTTCAGCAGGCGCGCGAAGCTCAGCAGGCTCAACAATCTCAGCAAAACAGCGACCAACAAAACCAGAGCCAACCCACCCCCACCCCTGAAGCAACACAGGAGGGGGGCAACTAGTGGCAACCGTTTCCATTAACCCTGTCCGCCCCCGGCGCGTCCTTGAGCTCTTCCTCATGCTGATCGCACTGGCG
>USHU01000165.1 GCA_900554605.1 uncultured Actinomyces sp. | reverse complement strand
TCGAACTTGCCTTGGCGGGGGAGCTCTCCCCGAAGACCTGCAAGGCTTTCGGGCTTCCGGCGCGTTCATGTGCCTTCGAGTTGGATGTTGATGCACTGATTGCTCTCATCAGTGATGACCCTTTGCAAGTGAAGCCTGTGTCGACGTATCCGGCAGCGAAGGAAGATCTTGCTCTGGTTGTTGCCAATGACTTGCCTGTTTCGCGCGTCGAGCAGGTTATTCGCCAGGGGGCGGGCGCTCTCATCGAGGATCTCTCGCTCTTCGACGTATACGAGGGCGACCAGGTTCCTGAAGGCTTCCGTTCTTTGGCCTTCTCTCTGCGTCTTCGCGCCAGTGATCACACTCTGACTCCGGATGAGGTGCAGAAGGTCCGTGCAGACATCATCGCAAAGACAGAAAAGGTTTTAGGGGCAACGCTTCGCGGGTGATCTGGTTGCGCCTTGTTAGGATGAAACCAGACTCGTGTGTGAAGGAGTATTAATGAAGGTTTTGCTGACTGCAGCTTCGCAGCATGGGGCAACTACAGAAGTTGCAGAAGCGATTGCTCGCAGACTGAGGGCTGATGGCCTCGAGGTTGTCTGCAAACCGCCGCAAGACGTTGACTCTCTTGACGGATTTGACGCGGTTATTTGCGGCTCCGCTGTCTACATGACTCAGTGGATGCCCAGCGCCCATGATTTTATGGAGCGTTTTGCGCAAGAACTGCACAAGATGCCGGTGTGGGCTTTCTCCGTTGGAATGAACGGCGTCCCCAAGCACGTTCCTCAGGATCCCAGCCGGATTGGTCCTGTGCTGACACGTATCGATGCGAAGGAGCTGCGTTCTTTTGCGGGACGCTATGATCCTTCTCTTCTCTCGCTTCGTGAGAGGGCGATCGTTCGTCTCGCGGGTGCGGTGGAAGGCGATTTCCGTGACTGGGATGCAATCGATGATTGGGCTCACAGCATTGCTCAAGAGCTGACACGTCAATAACTTTGATAGTTCACGGTTGAATGCCGATGGAAGGGGGCCTATGCGATCCGATTTTCGCATAGGCCCCCTTTCTTCCCTTATACTTGCCTGAACGGGAGTGGAGTCAACGTCGATTCGCGACTAATTAAGGGGATTTTTGATGTCATCTGAAGCGACACCGCAGACGAAGGCTGGACGCCATGCAGCAATTCGCAATCTGTTAGTCTCCCAAACTATTAGTTCACAGGAACAACTGCGTTCCGCTTTGGGGACTCTCGGTATTGAGGTCACCCAGGCGACTTTGTCACGTGATCTCATGGAGATGCGCGCGACGAAAATGCGTGACCGTTCGGGTACCTTGATTTATTCGGTGCCTAACGCAGATGGTTCTCAATCGCACGAGGCTGAGGCCAGCGTTGAGCGCTTGCAGCGATGGCTTCAGACCCTTCTTGTGACCTCAACCTGCGTAGGGAATCAATTGGTTTTGCGCACTTTGGTTGGCGCTGCAAACCTTTTGGGTTCAGCTCTCGATGTGGCTCGTATCGACGATGTCGTGGGAACAATCGCCGGCGACGACACGGTCTTGATCATCTGCACTTCCGATCAGGGAGCACTCAATGCTCAGGAATATTTGACCTCTTTGGCCGGAGGGGCATCGCACCAGAGCGTCTTGTAAGAGGCACTTTTGTTGAAGAGACTGCTTCGTAGAGCGTGCCCGTTAGCCGTGTGGCTAGCGGGTACGCCTTCTTGCGGCTATTCTCCCTACTGGAACTGGTTCTAGTCTTGAGGAATTACGTGAGTACAACAGTGAGTTCGAGGGCCGAATCTCTACTGCCGGCCGTGGGCGTTGCGATATTCTTCTTGGCTTTTGGCGGCCAGGGGGTACGTAATCTCTTTGGCTGGGGCGGTTTCGGCGTCATTACAGTAATTGTTCTTATCGCCGCATGGATCATTTTCTTCCTCGCGGGTAGAACAGTGACGCTGCGCCGGGTGTCTCTGTCGGTTTCTTCCTACATTCTGGTCTGCTGTTTATCGGTGATTTGGAGCCAATATCGTTTGGAGACTTTTGGCTCAGCATTGATTACTCTTGCGACCAGTTCAGCGGGGGTTTTAGTCGCGATTGCATTCCCTCTTCGACAGATGCTGGATGTGTTCACTCAAGCGATGAAGATCATCATCGCTGCCTCCTACGCCCTCGAATTATGGGTGTCCGTGGTGGTTGGGCACCGCATACCGCCGATGTATATGCGCAATTGGAAAGAAGTCCCGGAACTCTATTACTGGGTGAATGATGCTCTCTTCAAAGGCGGGCCGATTCAGGGTTTTGTTGGAAACCGGAATCCGCTTGCTTTCATTGCGCTTCTGCTCATGCTCTCTGTTTTGGTTCTCTGGACCGAGGACAAGAAACACCACGTGAGTAATGGAGCATGGCTCCTTGCGTGTGTGGGCATTTTAGTTTTGACCGGTTCGGCAACCGTTTTCGTTGCAATGCTCGTCTCAGTGAGCGCCCTTGTTTTCTTTTTGATTATTCGCCGCATGGGCTTTTATGAACGTCGCTTCGCTGTCCGCGTTGCTCTCACTGCCGCGGCAAGTTTCCTCTTGGTCGCCGTCATCATGAAGGATCAAGTCACTATCTTGCTTGGTCGCAGTTCCGATATGACTGGTCGAGGTGTGATCTGGCAGAAGCTCTTGGAGCTGTGGCAACAGCATCCCTTCTTCGGATGGGGTTGGGTTGTCTTGTGGCCACCGTGGTTGCCGCTGTTTAAGAACCTGGTTGTTCGTCCCGATGGCACTCCGACAATGCAGGCGCACAATGCCTACATTGAAGCTCTGTTCCAGACCGGAATCGTCGGTCTGATGCTTTTGGCCTTCGCGGTTTTGTGGGTGATGATTCGCATTTTCCGAGTTGCGCTACGCGATCTTGAAACGGACTTAGTGCCGACTTTGGCTGCAGTTCTGATGTTGGCAATGTTTGTGCAGTCCTTTACGGAGTCGCGCCTCTTAACTGAAGGGAATTGGGTGCTCTTCGTTGCCTTTGCAACTTGGTTGAAGGTCCGCGCAGAGTCTTACGACTTCCATCCTCCCCGACGAGCCATCTCCGGAGAACAAATTAGCGCCACCGTGGCCTCGTAAAGGTCAAATGAACGCTTCTACGGAGGCGAGCACTTTTCACGTAAACTATGACTCGTATGTCATACGAATAGGAAGAGGAAAATTCAGTGACCGATATTATTGACGACCTCCAATGGCGTGGTCT
>USHU01000164.1 GCA_900554605.1 uncultured Actinomyces sp. | reverse complement strand
TCGATCACCTCGCCAAACTCTGCAGATATCTTTGCTGGAGAACCGGGACTGGTCCCCATCGACCGCGGTGACGTGTGCGTCAACTACGACAAGACCTGGTTCAAGGAGCACCAGCTCACCCCTCCCGCAAGCTTTGAGGATCTGGCGAAGCCCGAATACAAGAACATGCTCGTCGCCATGAATCCGGCCTCTTCCACCCCCGGAATGGCATTCATGCTGGCCACTATTGCCAAGTACGGTCCCGATGGTTACGCGAACTACTGGAAGTCCCTCAAGGACAACGGCGTGAAGATCACCGAAGGCTGGTCCCAGGCCTTCAATGTTGACTACAGCGCGGGTGAAGGCAAGGGTAGCTACCCGATGATGGTGTCTTACGGTTCTTCTCCCGCTTACGCGGTCAACGATGCAGGAACCGAGTCTTCGACCGGTGTCATTACCGACACCTGCTTCCGTCAGATTGAATACGCCGGTGTCCTCACGGGCGCAAAGAACCCCGAGGGCGCGAAGAAGTTCATTGAGTTCCTTCTCTCCGACGAGGTGCAGAGCGCGATCTCCAAGGCAACCTACATGCACCCCTACGCGGGTAAGGCTCCCGAGGCGCTGGAGAAGTTCGGTCCGCTGGCTGAAAAGCCCGCACGCGTTGATCCCCAAGAGATTCAGAAGAACTCCGCAACCTGGCTCAAGACCTGGCAAGAAACGGTTCTTGGGTGAAAGACCTGCGACAGCTTGTAGCGAGGGTGGGCGCCGGGGCCGTTGGCTTGGGCGTCCCCCTGGCTTTTCTCACGCTGTTCTTCGCGTGGCCCGCGGCGACGCTCATCGCGAAGGGCTTCGTGGCGCCTAGTGGAGGTCTTGATCTCTCGGGCCTGAGCGAAGTGCTTTCCGCGCCGCGCACGTGGCGCGTCATTGCTCGCACCCTTTGGATGGCCCTCTTGGGCACCTGCGTTTCACTGCTCGTGGGTCTGCCCGGTGCCTACGCGCTCTACTGCTGTCGCTTCCCCGGTCAGCGCGCTCTACGCGCGCTCATCTCCGTTCCCTTCGTTCTCCCAACGGTCGTTGTTGGTGTTGCCTTCCGTTCTCTCCTTGCTCCCCAAGGCTGGCTGGGCTTCCTGAACCTCGATGGGACGCCGACAGCGGTCATTGCGGCCATGGTCTTTTTCAACTACTCGCTGGTCGTACGCAATGTCGGGAGTTTTTGGGCGCAAATCGACGGCCGCCGCGCACAAGTCGCCGCCTGCCTCGGAGCGCGCCCACTGCGAGTATTCACAAGCATTACTTTCCCAACCCTTCTTCCTGCGATCGCCTCGGCAGCTTCGCTGGTCTTCCTGTATTGTGCGACTTCCTTTGGAATCGTGCTGATTTTGGGCGGTTCGAAGCTCACGACCGTCGAGTCCGAAATCTACATGCTTACGACCCAGTACGCCTCGGTTTTATCGATCGTCCAGCTTGTCGTGATCGCTGTGTCTTTGATTGTTGCCGAGGCCGCGCGCCGCCGTGGTACTCGAGCAGTCACCTTAAGGTCCTCACAGCTGGGGCATCGCGTGCGCCGAGGCGATGTGTGGACGCTTGCTTTGAGCGCCGGCGTGGTCCTTGTGCTGGTTGTGCTTCCCCTTGCTGCGCTTGTGTGGCGTTCCCTCCACCGCCGAGGCCGCTTCACCTTCGAGCACTACCTCAAGTTAGCCGATTCCTCCTTCACTCCCGCACTGCGCGTTTCCCCCCTCCAAGCGCTGGGGCACTCGCTTCTTGTCGCTCTGGTTGCGATGATGATTGCTTTGAGCGTGGGTGTTTGCGTCGTCCTTCTTGTGACTCGCCATCCGCGTTCGCGGGCGGGGCGCGTGGCTCTTTCTCTGGTCGAGGGTGCCTTCATGCTTCCCCTGGGAGTTTCAGCAGTCACGGTGGGTTTTGGCTTTCTCATCACCATGAATCGCCCGCCTCTGGACCTGCGTTCGTCGTGGATCCTTGTTCCCTGTGCGCAAGCAGTGGTTGCGCTTCCCTTAGTTGTTCGTTTGATCGCACCCCCGCTGCGTGCCATTAATCCGCGTTTGCGTGAGGCCGCGGCAAGCCTCGGTGCAAGTGATGCGCGCATTCTGGCGACAATTGATGGTCCCGTGCTTCTTCGTAGCCTTGGCATTGCAGCAGGTTTCGCGGCTGCGACATCGCTGGGCGAATTCGGTGCGACGTCCTTCCTCGCCAAGGGTGATTCGGTCACGCTCCCGGTCGTGATTTATCGATTGATTTCGCGCCCCGACGCACTGGACCAAGGGGTTGCAATGGCCTCGTGTGTGCTGCTTGCGCTCGTGTGTGCGCTGCTCATCACGTGCATGGAGTGGCTGCGTCCCGCTGAGATTGGAGAGACAGTATGAGTGAAAACGTTGCCTTGACGTGCAGGAAAGTCAGTGTCGATTACGGGTCTTTTCGCGCACTCGATGAAGTGTCTTTCGATGTAAAACCCGGACAAATTACTGCGCTCCTTGGCCCCAGTGGCTGCGGGAAATCCACGCTCTTGCGTGCCATTGCAGGCCTTGAACGACCCAGCGACGGGGATATCGCGTGGGAAGGTGAGTCAGTTCTTGACACACCCACTTATCAGCGCGGCTTCGGGCTGATGTTCCAAGATGGGCAGCTTTTTCCCCATCGAAATGTTGAGGGCAATATCGCCTACGGCCTGCGTCATCTTCCACGTGATCAGCGTGAACGCAGAGTCGCCGAAGTCCTCGCGATCGTTGGTCTGGAGGGATTTGCGTCGCGAAGTATTGAATCCTTGTCGGGAGGACAGGCGCAACGGGTAGCTCTCGCCCGTGCACTCGCCCCACGGCCTCGTCTTCTCCTTCTTGATGAACCGCTTTCCGCGCTTGACCGCACCATGCGCGAGAGCCTGTCAGTCGAGTTGCGCGAGATCATTACCGGCGAGGGAATTACGAGTATCTACGTCACTCACGACCAAGACGAAGCCTTCGCCGTCGCCGACCAGATCGGAGTGATGATCCAGGGGCGCCTGCGCCGCATCGATACTCCCGAGGCGATGTGGGCGAACCCTGGGGATACAGAAGTCGCGCGTTTCTTGGGTTTTGCGAGCATCGAACTCGAGGGGAGGGCAGACGCGGATGAGGTCTGGATTGAAATCACCGGAGGGGTATCTCGCCGCGCTCGCGGGTACTACGAAGTGCCCGCTCGCCTCGAAAATCAGGCTGATGGCGAGCCGCGCATAGTGAGGATTCCTTTCGGAAGCCGGGTCC
>USHU01000163.1 GCA_900554605.1 uncultured Actinomyces sp. | reverse complement strand
TTCGCACGATCGGCGGCTACTGGAACCTGCTCTCCGCTCTAGCCGGCCTGCTCAATATCATCACGATCACCGGCCTCGGAAAAATCATCGCAACCTCGCCGGGCAAGCAGAAGGTCCGCGGGCTGATCTGGGCGGACATGGTGTGGCCGTGGGTGATTGACTACGACCTGTGGAACCATGCGTTCCTCTACAATTCGCTGGCGGACTACACGTGGTACTGCACTCTTGCGCTGCTGCTCGCCTGCACGATCCCCGCGTTCACGTGGGCGAAGGGGCAGTGGATCTGGTTCCGCTGCTTCACACTGGTGTTCTGGATTTCGATGAATACTTTGCTTCCCGAGGTCTTGGTGCCGCCCTCGGATATCTTTAACTTTGCGACCATGGACCCGCGGGCGAACATCGCGTGCGCGGTGGTCGCATTGGTGGCGAATGTGATGCCCTTTGCCTACTGGCTTTACAAGATTGTGGTGTTTAAGCGCAATCCCATCACCGGGGTTTTGTACTGCGAGTTGGCGGAGTTCCGCACGATTGTGCGCGAGCACTGCGACGATAAGGATAAGTACTTCCTGGTCGACGGAATCCCTCAGACTCCTGAAGAGCTTGGGTTTGAGCCTTCGTCCACTACAGCGCCTGCCGATGGATATGCCTCGTGGATGCCCTGGTGGAAGGGCGAGGACCGGCGGTATCCCACGAAGCGTGGGTAGTGCCCGCTTCCAGTAGAATCGTACTACCTATTTTGGGTGTCACTGAATGAAAAGAGACAAGAATGGCCCGGGGGAATGTCAAAGGCGAAGACGAGCTCGTTGTCGAGCCGATCATCGAAGGTGAAATCATCGAGGAAGACGGTGCTGTCTCCCTGGTTTCTGAGGCGTCTTCAGAGCAGGATCAGCAGGCCTCGGTTTACGCGGTCTTCTTTCTAAAGAAGCTCGTTCGCCTGCGGGGAGTACGGATCTCACGCGAGGACTTCTTGCGCCAGGAACTGCGAAAGCTTCATCTAAGTGATGCCGAGATTGAGCATGCGATCGCGAGTGATCCTGTCTCCGCAGGTATTTCGCGCAAGTCTTTGGACAAACTGGCAAATGACGCGATCTCATTCGAAACGAAGAAATCTACCGCGCTCTCGTTTGCTGCAGGAATCCCCGGTGGCTTCGCGATGCTCGGAACCGTGCCCGCCGACCTCACTCAGTACTACGTTCACTCGCTGCGGATCATGCAAAAGCTTGCCTACCTGTATGGGTGGAAAGAATTCTTAACGGATTTGGACGATGTCGATGATGAGACTATCGCTCAAATGGGCCTCTTCTTCGGCGTCATGCTGAGAGTTGCAGGAGCTGCAGAGTCACTGCGTGACTTTGCACGAGTGATCGTCGCGCCGGCTATCGAGAAGAGGATCGCGCGCAAAGCCCTCATGAAGACAACGTGGTATCCGGTCGTCAAGAAGTCTCTGAAAGTGATTGGCGTTTCGGTCACGAAACAGAGCATGGCGAAAACCATGTCAAAGATCGTTCCCCTGATCGGGGGAGTGATCTCGGGTGGAATGACCTTCGTTGCTCTGCAAACTCAAGCGACACGGCTCAAACAGCACCTGCGTCAGCTCCCGCCTCCGGGCCTCGATGCCGCAGAGTGGAAGCAAGTGAATAACTGAGGTGTCCTACTTCCCTCGAAACACCCTCCACGCCCCGCGAATCAGAGGAATCTGAAGCGGCAGCCGAGCATACGCAAGTGCCTGCGCGGCCGCGGGTTTGCCTTCCTTGCGATAATCCGCAGCCATCTTGATGTTCGCGGGGAAAACCGCTACATACAGTGCGCTCGCGGCCAAACCAGCCAGTCGCCTCGTCAATGGAAGCGCAAGGCCAGCGGCAATTGCCAACTCGGCAGCGCCGCTCACCAAAGTGTACGTTCTCGCGTTTCCCGGGAGGCTACGGGGCACAATCGCGTCATAAACCTGAGGCGCCTCAAAGTGCATCACCCCAGCTCCTGCAAGCAAAAGTGCATGCCAGTGTGCTGTCTTCATCAGGCCTCCTGAGCCTCGGCCTCGCGCCGCATAATGAACTCGCGGTCAGCGTGGTCGCCGACCATGAACTTGTACTCGCCGACCAGCTTGAATCCGTGACGTCCGTAGAGTCGCTGTGCCCCAAGATTCTCACTGAACACTCCGATCCACAGGGGACGCGGCCCATCGGCGAGGAGGTAATCGATCGCGTGCCGGAGCATCATTGATCCGCGCCCGCCACCTTGGTATTCCTGCAGCAAATACAGGCGTTGCACTTCTCCGTCGCCCTCCTTGACCTCGGGGTGGGGCAGGTGCGCGGGGCAAACAGTCACGTAGCCAATCAGTTTGCCTTCCGAGGCTGTGTGCGTATCGGCGCTTCCTGGCACAGCAGCGTCGGCCTCGCTTTCCTCGAGGAAAAGCAACCAGGTCGGGTGCTTCGGATCCGCGAGCTCTGCGCGAAGGACCTCGGGGGAGTAGGCCTCGTGAATGAAACGATCAAGGTCGTCGGGTGCATAGAGGTGGCCAAAAGTCTGGATGTAGCACGTGGACGCAAGCACGGATAGTGCCTCTGCATCTTCGGGTCTTGCGCGACGCAGCATAATTTTCCCCTCCTTGGGCTAGGCGATGATCATAAGAACGGTCCCGGCAGACATACCAGCGATTCCCAATAGATACCGTCCCGAGACGCGCTTACGCAACATGAGTGCCGAAAAGACCACCGTTACGAGGATCGAGAGCTTATCGATGGGAACAACGGGGAAGGACGCTGCATGTTTTCATGGGCAGCGCGAGTCGAAGTTTGTGAGTTAGTGGCGTCTACAGGTGCTTGAAAATTTATTTTACGCAGTATTGGTAGCCAGGCCGCTGGAAGTGCCTGAATTTTCCTCAAAAAATTCCCGATACATTTATGAATGCAAACTGTTGCGAGTGTTTTGCCCTGCCCTCATACTGTCTGTAGACAGTACAGGTGCAGGTTGACGCCCTAGCCTAAAACCTCAATATCCGCTCATACCTCACCATAAGGTACCGACGAACAGGGAGGGCCATGCACGTTTACTCTGCGCGCCCAGAGCACATCGGTAAGCTCGCTGAAATAGCGGGTGCTGCCTTCGAGAACTACCCTCTTCATACAGCAGTGAAGGGGCTACTGGCCGATCCCGAGGAATTTCCAAACTGGATTCGCGATGTTCACGCCGTCATGATTCGTGTATTCGCGCGTTATCACACCGTTCTGGTCCTTGAAGACCAGGGTGAAATCCTTGGAGTTGCTCTCTTGAATCATTGC
>USHU01000162.1 GCA_900554605.1 uncultured Actinomyces sp. | reverse complement strand
GCTCACGCCCGGCTTTTCGCTCATAGCAGCATCTTAACGCCCACGCGCTTGCAGCCTTCTTACTCCCCCGCCGCCCACACAAGTGGCACTCCACCACTCAGCGCACGCCCGGCCTCGTTGTGGCGAAGAGACTTTCAAGATGCCAAGATGAAGCGATGGAGTGCGTACATTTAACAAGCGGACAGTGCCATTCATGTCCGTTAATGCCCACTCCCTACGATCTTCAGCTTGCACAGCGCCAGAGTGCCGTTGAAAAGATTCTTGCCGATATTCCACACGCATCCACCATGCAGTGGCTCCCTCCCGCAGCCTCGTCACCTTCTCACTATCGAACCAAGGCAAAGTTCGCGATCGGCGGCACAGCCAAGCATCCGACTCTGGGCATCACCGGCCCAGCGCCCACGTACGCCGGCGTCGATCTTCCTCACTGCCTCGCTCACACCGACGCCATCGCTCGATGCATTGAGCCTCTCAAGGAATTCATCAGGAGCACCGGCATTGAGCCCTATGACATCGCGAAACGCAGCGGTGAACTCAAACACATCCTTGTGACTCAGGGCTCCGATGAAGCCCTGATGATCCGCTTCGTCATGCGCTCGAAGCGTGAACTGGCGAAACTGCGTTCACGATTGCCTCTTCTGCAATCCCTTATCCCCGCACTCAAGGTCGTCACCGTCAACATTCTTCCCATTCACGCGGCCCTTGTTGAGGGCGATGAAGAAATTGTGATCTCCGAGCAAACGACCCTTCCCATGTTCGTTGGTGATGTCGAACTGCACCTGGGGCCGAGGTCTTTTTCGCAAACCAACACGGGAGTGGCCTCGGAACTGTATCGCCAAGTCGCGCAGTGGGCGCGCAGCAGCGGTGCAACCTCGCTGTGGGATCTGTACTGCGGAGTGGGTGGTTTTGCCCTGCATGCGGCGCTTGGCGGGATTGAGCGCGTAAGCGGCGTTGAGATTTCGCCCGAGGCCATCGCCTCGGCCCAGCGCACCGCCGCCGATGCTGGGGTGAGCGATCGTGTAACGTTCATGGCCGCAGACGCCGCACAGTGGGCTTTCGACCAGGGCATTGATGCCACTCCCGAGGCTATCGTCGTTAATCCCCCGCGGCGCGGCATTGGTGAGGCTTTCGCAGAGTGGATTAATGACTCACACGCGCGCTACGTGATCTATTCCTCGTGCAACCCCAAATCGCTTGCTCGCGATCTGAAACGAATGCCGAATTATGCCCCGCTAGAGGCGCGACTCTTCGATATGTTCCCCCACACCGAACACATGGAATGCGCGGTGTTGCTTGAAAAATTGCCCTAGTGTGGCGGGGACGTCGAGTGCACAATGGAGCAGATGCGGATCAGGTGTGCGCGATGCGACCGCGCCTTGTAGAACATTCAATCCAAAGCTAAGCTCTCAGTAGACGATGTGCTTTTGTATCAACAATGAGTACACTGAAAAAATCCTGAATCACGACGTTTTAAACACGCATCAAAAACTGGGGGACATAATGAGGAAAAGCCGGAGAGTTCTGGCTACAGGCGCTGGGCTGGCCCTTTTCGCCGCAGGTACGGTAACAATGTTTGCGCCTCGCGGTGCGCAAGCCGATGGCCAGGCCTTCCCTCTTTCGCAGTACACCTCTTCTACAACGACGACTGTGTGCAATACCAACCCTGTGATCACGACCTATCACGGTACCGTCGTAGTGGAGATCCCGATCACCACGCTTCTTGCAGGCCACGAGGCCGAAATCCGCGCTGCAGCTGCGCAGGGACTCTCCCCCCACGATTCCGGTAGCTTCTACAACTCCGACATCGCCCTGACCGTGAGTGTCCCTGAGGAAGTCAGTTTGGGGACGTCTCGCGCGAAATCTACCTCGTCGATGCTCGCCTACACCTGGTTCTCCCCCAACTCTGAGCGCACACAGGTCACTGCGAACATTCAGTTCAAGGATCTGAGCTGGCAGCAGCTGCTCGATATCTACGATGCAGAGAAGGCCAACCCCGGCCAGCACACGATCAAGGTCCAGGTCCCCTATGCCGTTGGCACCACTGACCCCACGGCAGCGACTCGACTGGCCAGCGAGCAGGTTACCGTTACAGGTAAGTTCAACTTCTTCGCATCATCGGCCACTCCCGCTCAGGTCTTTAACTTCGACACGAAGACCCTGGCAGTCGCACAGTCGCCTAGCGATTGCTTCACGTCCGCACCAACCCGGACAACGCGCTGGGTTGATGAAGAAGACGGTCGCGACTTGCAGCCCCCGAAGACCGGACCGAACTTCTTCCAAGCCGCAGGAATTCCCGACTACGAATTCTCCACTTGGGAGCTCTCTTCGGATCGCTTGACCGGCATTTACAAGTACAAGAAGGCTTTCGGCACCCTTCCGGTTAACGGTGACGACCCGGCAATCGACACCGATTTTAAGATCGGCACCGATGAGAACCCCCCAACTCAGAAGGAAGAGATCCACGCCGAGAATAAGGACTCCCTTCTGACCATCGAGAACGTCGTTCACTTGAATGACCTTCGCGGTGGACGCATTGCGGATCTCCTCCAGAAATACGACGAGACTCCCAACGCTTTCGACGATATTGCGCTGAAGAATGCTCACTTGGGCTTCACAACGCAGATCACTCTTCCTGCGCAGCTGAAGTTTTCTGATCCCTCGGCCATCTCGGTGACGGGGCTTCCCCAGGGCTTCTCAGCGAAGACAGTGGCAATTGACGGACAGACCGCAACGGTCACCGTTGACTTCGATAACCCCGATCAGATCACCACCATTGAAGCCCTCAAGGATGCGATGGCTGGGCTTCAGGGTGAAGCGCTGATCACCATTAAGAAGATTGCCTTCACTGATTCCGCAACTGCCGATTCGGATTACACGATCGATCACCTCACGCAGAGCACTATCTCGGTTGATGTCGAGAAGCAACTCGGTGTCATCGTCATACCCGGGCAGCCTTCACCCGCATGTCCTCCAACTATGGGCGACTACGACACCGTCGAACCGGCCGAGCCTCGCGCTGTTCTTGGAACAGTATTTGATCCGCCGTCGCCTTCTTGTCCTAGTGACACCCCTGTTTCCGCCGGATGGACCTTCCCCATGACCGGCCCTCCTGCCGGATGGGATGAAGCTCCGCTCATGAAGCACCCCTTGAAGTACACGAACAGCGAGTCGCATCCCTACGTGACACGACTGTCCTTCAAGCCTGGTCCGACGCCTACACCGACGACGGTCACGCCCTCACTTCCTCCCACACCTGCAACGCAGCTTGCCAAGACCGGTGCTCTCA
>USHU01000161.1 GCA_900554605.1 uncultured Actinomyces sp. | reverse complement strand
AGTACAGATTGCGAGAGAGAAGATCGACCATTCCTCTTAGGTCCACCTGGAAAGTTGACATCCCTGTCCCTTCTTAATGACGGCCGGAACGCTGGCGAAGACGCTGGCGCTCGTGGTTGTTTGATCGCTTCAAAGATATAAGATCTTTGAGACTGACAATGATAACGCCCGCAAGGATGAGGGCCATTCCTGAAATGTCGAGCAGCGTGAAGTGCGTACCGACAAGGAGGAAAGAGAAGAAAGCTGCCGAGATTGGTTGAAGGCAGGAAATGAGGCTTGCGCGGACCGGACCGATATCGCCGACTCCCTGCAAGAACAAGCTGAAGGCGAAGGTTGTCCCGATGATGACCAATCCGGCCATGGCAAGGATCGACATGAAGTCCCAGGTGATGGAGTAATTCCATACCCGTACGATGAGCCCCAAGATGATACCGCCGATGATGAATCCGTAAGCAACGACTAATTCGCTCCCGTAACGGCGAATGAGCTTGACGGGAATAAGGGTGTACAAGGCGAAGCCAATCGCACTTGCGAGGCCCCAATTCAGGGCTTGAGTTGAAATCACCAAGGAATCGATGTTGCCGTGCGTTGCCAAGATAAACGTTCCGAAGAGGGCAAAGAAAATTGCAAAAAGTTCGGTGTATTTGGGGAGCCTGCGCGCAGTGATGCAGACGAAGAGAACAATGAGGATAGGGCCGAGGAACTCGATGACTGTTGCCGTTCCCGCATTGGAATAGCCAATCGCGACAACGTAGGTCAGCTGGCTGGCAGCAAGCCCGAAGACGGAATAGATAACCATAGGAAGGTAGCTCCTGCGGTTGTGGAGCAGCTTCTTGTGGAGCTCAGAGATTCCACGGTCTTTGATCAGGAGAAAGACCATCGTCGTTGGTGCAGCAAGGAGCATGCGAATGGCCGTGAGCCAATAGGGATCGGCCTGGTACTCCTTCATGAGGAACTCGCTACAGACCCCTGAGAAGCCCCATGCGATCGAGGCAAAAATAGTAATAACGTACCCGCG
This sequence comes from uncultured Actinomyces sp., assembly GCA_900554605.1. Lineage (GTDB taxonomy): Bacteria > Actinomycetota > Actinomycetes > Actinomycetales > Actinomycetaceae > Pauljensenia. The sequence goes on along the minus strand of USHU01000161.1, from coordinate 2,280 downwards.
GGCTCGCTTGTTCATGGTCTTCCTCAACGTACAGTGCCAGCCACATCAGTCTAGTGTGTTTTTGATACATCTGTACCACCTTGCACGATGCGGACGGGGGCCAGTACGTGAAAGTACTGGCCCCCCGTATTGCGTTTTCCGCTTCTTAGCCCTCTGAATCCTCGCGAGGTTCTTCGGCGTCGATCATTTCCTGAATAGTGCGGATCAAAGAGCGAAGCCTTGTTCCTTTGATCGTTGCAAGCTTGTTGACTTCGGTGGTTTCTGCAATGCACTCGCGTAATCCGTCAAAGTTTCCCATTGTGAGATAACACTGAGCCAAGGCGTGCATGGGGTACCCAAAACCGTCGTACTCTCCGAGTTCTCGGTATTCGTCAAGAGCCAATCGCAGGTGTTCGATAGCGCCAACTGGATCGCCGCAGTTCAAGGTGACCCATCCTTGCGTGTAGTTCACATCAGCCCTGAGAACTCTCAGCCGACGAGTGATGTCCTCGCCGGGAGCTGGTGCAATGAGTTCTCGAGCGCGATCCAAAACCTGGTTTGCGCGTCTTTCATCCTCCTCGCTGACGCGGCCAGGCGTTCCGACGATCACGGCAGCTTCCTGGCGGAGCCAGCGGCACTCCTCGTCGACGTCTTCCAAGTCATGGCAGATCTCTGCGGCCATATGTGCGGCAGTGGCTTTTGCCAAACGGTCATCCATTTCTCGGGCCGCATGGAATGCCGTTTCAGTCAGGCTCAGTGCGAACAGGGGATAGTCGCGCTCGCGCAAGGATCGTGCCTCTGTGACTGCCAGATCGTAGGCGTCTTGGAATTCGTTGAGGCGCCAGTAGATCTGTGCCAATGATGGAGCCAGTTCACCCCGTCGTGCCTGGAAATAAGGCGAATCTTCGAGTGCGCTCATGGCTTCTTCAAAGATCTCGACAGCCTCTGAGATGCGATCCTTCTGAACAAGTGCGTTGGCGAATATAGGGCCAGCAAGCGGGATATACACCCGGGTTGGGAAAGAATGAACGATCTCGCTCAATCGGCGTCCCTGCGCAAGTGCCTCGTCATATTGCCCTGCGGCGATAGACCCGGCGCAAATGATCGCGCGACCGATGATGGCAGTGTAGGGGTCACACATTGGGCTGACCCGCATGGCTTTGTCGGCATATTGACATGCCTTCATGTACTCATCTCGTTCGCGTTCCATCTGTGCCCGTTCCAGGAGCACATTGATGGTGACGCGGTCAGGAGAAGAAGCATGACGGTTGAAAGCACGTTCGAGACTTTCGTACAGATCGTAACCGGCGCTTGCTTCCTCGTACTCCCTGCAGCTACTGCACATCGATGCTGCGGTTGCGATTGATGAACTGATGATGTCAAGATCGCGGGCCTGGCCAGCACCTCTATTCAGCTGGTTCACTACTCCTGAAATGAGGAGCCGATGCTTGCGGGCAGCCTCAACGGCGCGTGTCTTGATGTCGTCCGGGACCGCTTGGTTGCGAATGAAATAGTAGTCGACCTCGATGTAGCAGCGTCTGATTTCGAGCAGGCTCTCGTAAAGTTGCTTGCGTCCAAGAGACGCGTTCTTTCCCGTGAGCTTGGAGAAGAATCCGGGGGAAACAATGTCGGGATCATCGGGAAGCTGCGAAATGATCTCTGATACCCGAGAGACGATTTTCTTTGCATTGTCGTACTCCCGACGCATGATCAAAGCAGCGCAGGCGAACTGGCTGAAGAATATCGCATCCTCATCTGCGTACTGGATATCCATAACCGACTCATCCATGCAGATGACGCGGTCAATAATGAACTGGCGCTCGACATCGAAACCAGTTACTCCACAGCGCTTGAGGAAACGATCGTAGCCTTCTTGCACTGTCGCTGGAACAGGGAAAGGCGTGAAATCGACGGGCGGATAGGGATCCGTATCGTCGGTGGTGCGAACCTTGTCTTGACGAATGAGATGGGTTGCGTACTTTCTGGGTTTATCAACATCGCTCGTCGAAATACCTTCGGGAAGAGCCTCCCGTTCCCCAGCAATTTCGAAGGTCCAGGTCTTCGTCGCGCGTTCTTCCGCCTCATCATCGAAAGTGTGCGCATCAAGAACTTCTTTCGCGCTGGAAGTGAAGAAGTCATTCCCGTTACGCGTGTCAAAAAGCTTGGCGACCGCTAGAAGCCAATCAGTGAGCTTTTCGGCAACCTCGGATAGGGGAGTATTTGCATCGAGGCGTGGCCCCTCGCACCACTGAGACTGGCCTGTGCACAGCGCACGGAAGGATTCTTGTCCGCGGCCGCGGT
>USHU01000160.1 GCA_900554605.1 uncultured Actinomyces sp. | reverse complement strand
GGCTTTTTCGGCTTTTTGACAACCATCGCTACTCGGTAATCGACCCCGCGGCCGACCAATCCGACCTCACCCACAGCGTCGATGTGGGGCCGGATGATCCCTTCGTCCTTCACCCCGGCGAATTCGTGCTGGGCGCGACCTACGAATTGGTCACCCTAGGCGATGACATTGCCGCGCGCTTGGAAGGTAAATCTTCGCTTGGACGCCTGGGCCTTCTCACTCACTCGACCGCTGGCTTCATCGATCCCGGCTTCTCAGGCCATGTGACCTTGGAGCTGTCGAATACTGCGACCATGCCGATCCTCCTCTACCCGGGAATGAAGATCGGCCAGCTGTGCTTCTTCGACCTGTCTTCTCCCGCCGAGCACCCCTACGGAAGTGAGGGTCTCGGCTCGCACTACCAGGGACAGCGCGGCCCCACGCCCTCTCGGACGCACCTGCGTTTCACTCGTACACGTATCGAGCGCTGACCGTGGGACAGGAAGCCTCTCTGCCGCCTCGTCGCCGGTCGTTTCGCGAACGAATGGACGCGGTCCCCGCTGGGGAAGCGCATGATTCCGCGCGTGGCCTCGGAGAATCCTCACTGAGTGAGACTGCTTCGCATCCTTTGACGCAGACTTCGATGACTTCGGTCGGCGGCCTGCGCGCTTTCGATACTGCGCTCCGTGTGAACGATACCGGCGAAATTCGCATCGATGATCACGTGGCACGTGTATCTATGGGGGTTTCGGCGGACGAGCGTGAGATTTTGCCGCTGCCCCTTGAGCTTGCTCAGGATCACCACCTTTTCTGCGTGGGGGCTTCCGTTGAGGACGATGAGCTTGAAGCGCTTGCCGTTTCCGCTTGGGACGAGGCCCACTGGGTAGCTCCCGGACGCTTGCACCTGCGCGGGGGAGTCGAATTGTCCGGCCCCTGGTCTCTTCCCGTTAATGTTCGAGGCGAACTTGGCTTGGGTGCGGATCTGACCAGTGCGTGGGTTTTGGAGTGCGAGCCCATGCGAGGCGCGCGCGTTCCCGAGGAATTGCGCGGCAGCGATCGCTGGGCTGATGCCTTCCCTGAGGGACTGCCTTTCGGGACCGAATACCAGGTTTTGCTTGTGCTGGAGCGGATGGCTCGTCGCCTTGCGGGGGCGCTGCGCATTGCGGGCAGTGGCCGCATTATTCAGCCCGATCCGGATTCTGCGGTGTCCTTGGCGGTCTACACGCCGCGCTGGCTGGGTCCTGCTCAGCTTGCCGAGGCCTTGTCTTCTGCCTTCCCCGAGATCATCGATTCGCGTGAGCTCATTGGCCAGGATGCGCCTCCTCAGACGCGTCGCGAGGCCGCAGCAGAGAGGGAGCTTCGTTCTGTGGCTCCCGAGCTCAGTGATGAATTGCGCGAGGTGCTGGCTCGTGACCGTGAGCGTGCACAGTCTTCGGAACAGGTCGTGCGCTGCTGGCTCCCATTGCCAATCAGTCGATGATGATGATCGAGGCGCACCAGGTTGAGCGCGCTCCCCACGTACTGCGATGGGAGCAGTGGGCACAGGGGGCAGTTATTGAGTATCGGCTTCGGTGGCTACCGAAGGGACAGGTCCAGATTCCTGAGGCGATTGTCACACGCAGTGAGCGCTTGGAACGGATGCGATCGATCCGCGATATTGAGTCCGCGGCAACTATTATCTATGTGCTTACAGGCGGAGCCGTGGTTGATGAGGATGATTTTTTGGTCTCGCTGGATGATAGTATTAGTGCTGGTTGCAGCTAGTTCGTCTGAAAAAAACCTATGAAATTTGTGCGCAGGTGCTGTATTCTTTAAGAGTATTTATTCACTCGTGAGTTATGGAGTTTTGACTGTGTCAAACCTACGCACGAAACGCGCTGTGTCAGCACTTGCAGCACTGACACTAGCGGTTGGTGGTATCGGGGCTGTTGAGGTTCTTTCTGATCACACCCCCGCCGCGGTTGCAGCAAGCTGCCCCGCACCCACAACCAATATCACGTCTAACATGACGATCAGTGACCCTGAGCTGACCGATCAAAACGGCACCCCGAAGACAAGTTTCACTGTCGGAGCGACCGTTGGTTTCAAGGTGAAGTGGTCGACCAGCTCGAAGGTTCATGCCGGCGAGTACTTCCAGTACAAGGTTTCGACTCAGTCCGCTAAGCCGATCATGCCCTTCAACTTCGACGTGAAGTCTTCGACGGGCACAGTCATTGGCTGTGGCACCTGGGATCAGGATGGTAACGTCAAGGTCGTCTTCAATGATGCGGCCGAAGGCGCAGCCTCTTGGGACGGTTGGGTGATCACCACCGCACAGCTGACCCTGTCCAAGAATGAGGTTGGTAAGAAGCAGCCTTTCAAGCTCACTGAGACGAAGTCGGTTGACGTCGATATCCAGCCGGGCATCGGCGTTGGTGTGGACTTCCGCAAGGACGGCTGGCTCTTCAACGTGTACAACAGGAACCGCACGCTTGCGTGGCGTATCACGGTTCCCGGTGGCGACACCGGTCTGAAGAACGTCAGCGTTGTTGACAACTCCGAAGACACGAAGTGGGACTTCAACTGCGATGACCTTGAACCGCTGTTGAAGAACAACGAAGCCAATCTCAAGCTCGTCGACTCGGTCGCTAACGGCTACAACGGGCCAGATGTGTCCGGCGGAGCAATTCGTCAGAACGCGACCATCAGCTGCTCGGCGAACAAGCTGGAAATCAAGCTTCCCGAGGTTCCCGCAAATAAGTTCGCGATCATTGTTCTGTACGGTCACACCCCCGAGGTTGTTTCCGGCCACTACTGGAATACCGCGACTATCACTGCGAATGACATGGAAACCCGCACGGTCTCTGCTCAGGACGTCGTCCTGGGTGCAGATGCAGGTGCAGCGGCACGTCAGGTCTTCTCCATTGCAAAGAAGGTCGATGATTCTGCCGCAGCGCTGACCGAGAACCCGGACTTCACTTTCGAGGTCACCCTGAAGGGCCCCGGTGTTGACAGGACTGAAACGGTCACTGTTAAGAAGGGACAGACCTACACCTACCCGGACAAGCTGCCTATCGGAACGAAGGTCAGCATCAAGGAAAAGAACCTTCCCGATGCAAGTGTTCTGTGGGATAACGCGACCTCCGGTGTCTTTGACCAGTCCGAGGGCGTGACCTTGGGTGCACACAAGAAGACTGCAACCCTGACGATTAATCCTGAAAAGGATTACACCGCAACGGTGACGAACGTGACCAAGCCGAAGCCGACGCCTTCGCCGACTCCGTCCACCACGACACCGACGCCTTCGCCGACACCTTCGACGACGACGCCAACCCCGTCTCCGACTCCGTCGACGA
>USHU01000159.1 GCA_900554605.1 uncultured Actinomyces sp. | reverse complement strand
CTTGACCACATTGACTCGGGTGTGGAGCAACTGCGTACCGCGTGGGACCGTGTTCCCAAGGCGCGACAGGTTGAGGATGGGCGCATTGAAACCTATTCCTACGAGTGCACCGTGCGAATGAACCTTGCGCTCGGATTGGAAAAACAGGGTGACGCCGCGATGGCGAGTGACCGTGCTCAAGCGGCAGCGCTCTATAAGGAGATGGGGGAGGTCGTTTCCCCCTGCCAGTCGACGTCCTCGACGCAGAATCAGCAAAATCAGCAGGGCCAGGGTGGCGGAGCTGATGCTGACAAGGCCCATGATCGTGCGAAGCAGAAGCAAGAGCAGGCTGAAAAGTCCGATAACAAAGACAATCAGGACGACAAAGACAATAAAGACAACAAGGACGACAAGAATAAAGACGATAAGCAGGATCAGAACAAGGACGATCAGAACAAGGACAATAAAGACAATAAAGATAACAAGGATCAGCAGACTGACAAGAAGAAGGATCCTTATGACGGCGAGACTGATGAGCAGCGCAAGAAGCGCGAGGAAATGCAGCGCCGTATAGAAAAGGGTGACCAAGATGGTCGCAAGGAGCAAGATCGTAAGCGCGGCACCGGAGGAAACGGCGCCTGGTAAAGGCGATCAGTGACTTAGGTCCCAATGGGGAATAGGTGAACCGCTGACCGGGTTGAGACCTTCAGTGCTGCTGAAGATGCGGCTTAGTGATGAAAGGTTTGTTCCATGACGTTCAAGGTCGCATACATTATTGGTTCTTTGTCCTCTACATCCGTTAACCGCAAGCTTGTCGGTGCGATGATCGCCGATGCTCCTAAGGATTTGGAGTTTGTCGAGGCGAACTTCTCCCAGTTCCCCCTGTACAGCCCTGATCTCGAGGCGGATTACCCGCAGGTGGTTACCGACTTCAAGAAGATCCTTGAAGATGCTGATGCGCTCCTTGTTGCGAGCCCTGAATATGATCGTTCGATCCCAGGTGGTTTGAAGAATGCCATTGACTGGATGGGACGCCCATGGGGATCGAACCCGATTGGTGGTAAGCCCCTGTATGTCGTTGGTGCTTCTGCTGGAGCGGTTGGAGCTGCTCTTGGTCAGGCGGCTGTGCGTCAGACCCTCTCCTTCTTCAATCCGCTGAACATGACCCAGCCCGAAATGTTCCTCCAGGCAAATGCTGATTCCTTTGGCGAGGATGGTCGTTTTGTTGACGCTGGAACGCAGGCTTTCGTGAAGTCGGCTATCGAGGCCTTCGCGGAGTTTATCCGCCGTCACGTCTGAGGTGGGTGCCCCTAACGCCACAAATGGGACTAAAGTCCCTAAGTGGTGTTGGGGGTCTTTTTGTACCCAGTTTTGAGTGGGCGGAGCGTAGAAACCGGGAAAGGTCACGGCCGTGTTTAATGGAGGTAGACACGGTTGTCGTTTCGCTCGAAAGTGGCGAAAATCTGCGGAAAATTTGCATCGAACTCAAGGGTGCGAAAACGTTCAGTCCGATTAGCGCTCGCGGTAACGTGAGTGCCGGAGACGTGAAAACCCCTGACATACTGCGTCTCCAGAGGGCGCCTGTTGACTCACTTTCAGGCGCCCTCAATCTTAAGATCCATCTGGGTTAAGCTGATGAAGGAATACTTCTTGCACTGAGGATGGGACATGAGCGACACACTGCCTGAGGCCTCGGAAAAGCCGGCGGCTGAGCACAGCGCATGTCCACGTCTGGAGCGTCCTCGCCCACAGCATCCGCCCGTCTACCAGCACGCCTCGGAAAAGCTCGATTTCCTTCAGGAACGTGACTGGGGCTTCGATGACGTCGTTGATGCGCTCTTCTTCATCTTCTCCGGAATTGCAACCCTGTGGCTCGCATATGTGTTTTTGGCAGGTTCCATCAGGCTCAAGCCCACCGCAATCGCATGGTTTGTCATCTGTTGGGGAGTGACTGCCTACCTCGCGCTTCCGCGACTTCATCAGCTTCTCACGTGGCTCTATGTCCCCGACTATTTCATTGGACGCACTAGGACTGCTGATGGCTTGCTGGGTGACCCGGTGAATCTGGCACTACTGGGTAGCGAGGTCGATATTCACGCGGCAATGACTGCCGCGGGTTGGGTTCGAGCAGACCCCATCAGCCCCAGAAGCGTTCTCCGTGTGATCCGCTCGTGGCTTACACGCCAGCACTATGATTCGGCACCGGTATCAAACCTGGTGCTCTTTGGGCGAAAGCAGCATTTTGCCTATCAAAAGGCAGTCCCGGGGAAGTCCTCGGAGCGTCACCATGTGCGTTTTTGGCGCACCCCTCAAGGATGGGTCCTCCCCGGTGGCAGAAGGGTCGAGTGGCTTGCCGCGGGTACCTTCGACCGGGCAATTGGCCTGAGCCTGCTCACCTTCCAAATCACTCACAAGATCGATGCGGATATCGACATCGAGCGCAACTACATTGTCGATGATGTCCTCTATGCCTGCGAGGACGCCCGCGTCGAAATCTTGCCTGACTTCTTCAGCGCCTATCACGATAAAAACGGTGGCGGCGACCGAGTCGTTACTGACGGTGACCTCTATCTTCTCGATGTCACCGACGTTGAAGTTGACGACGAAGACACGGTGCAGATTGCTGACGCCCACGTCGTTGACACGCGGGCACATCGCCGCCGCCCCACTCAGTTGATCGTCGGAATGCTGCTGGTATCCTGCATGGTTCTGACCGAGGTTATCAACGCGGTGCTCATCTTACGAAACCCTTGGAAGTATGCCGCGATCAATGTCGGAGCCCTTGATGAGCTCGCAGAATCGCAGATTAATCTTCTTGCGCTGCGCTTAACGGTTGGTCTTGTTTCTGTCATTCTGGTTGGTCTGGTGATCGTCACCGCCGCACTCACATGGCAGGGACACCCTCGCGCTCGAATCATTTTGATGACCGCTCTGAGCTTAAACATTCTTGTCGCCGTAGCCGATATCGCCCACTCTGGAACCAGCCATATCTTGCTGATGACACTGATCGGCTCATCGCTCAACGTTCTTGCGCTTCTTGCCTTGTCGGCCAGGGCATGTCATCAGTGGGTGCGCGAACGCAAACGGGATCGAATTGCAGCAGCTCTTGAGCTTGCCGACTGAAAAGCGTCTTAGTTTGCTGGCGCCATAAACCAGGCTGCACGCGAATCCGCTGCAATCCCTTCGTTATACGCTAAGCCAGCGTATGCAGCCGCATCCTTGCCCAGTTGTGAGGAAAGGAAAGCTCGGAAGGAATCCACGGCCTCGGCGCGAGTGGAAGCCGGTAGGGGAGCGGCCACTACCTCGTGGGAAACGCACGATCCCGGGATTGCTTGGGC
>USHU01000158.1 GCA_900554605.1 uncultured Actinomyces sp. | reverse complement strand
TTAAGGGGAATCCCTAAGCCATCGCCGGAGAAGGAATCGTAGTGTTCCTCAAGGGCACGGACGGTGTGCTGAACCTCGGGATTAGCATCAACAAGGGCAGCAAAAGCATCAAAGTCCTCCGCTGCTCCCTGTTCAAGATCCCCCACGGGAAGCGAGAGACCAGAAAACTCGGAGAGCTTACGAAGCAGAGCAGAAGAAGCCGCAGGATAGGCCGATTCCGACATGTAATAGGGAACGATCGCAAGAAGAGTCATCCCATCAATCCCGGCTTTCTTCAGGTGCCACTGAAGGAAAGACACCATCGACCCGGGGTATTGGATTCGCGCCGACATATGTGGCTGCGCGGGAACAAGCGAAGGATCGGTCGTATGGACGTGGACGGGAGTCGGCCTCGTGTGAGGAACGCCGGAAGGGATCCCGGTCATCCCGAAGACCACCTCAACCCCGGCCTCGGTAATGATTTCTCGAACGCGGGAAGCGAAAGTCTCCCAGCGGTAATCGGGTTCCGGTCCGTGGAGGAGCAGGAAAGACTCTCCGCGATCATCACGCAAAAGGTCAAGAGAAATCTTCGGGGTTTCTACCTCTTCAGTCACCCAGCTCTTCACGGTGATGACCGGGCGATGCGAACGGTAGTTAATGAAGTCTTCAGCATCAAAGTCTGCAACATGCGTTGCGGGAAGGGAACGAAGCATCTGCTCAACAGCCATTCGGCCGGAAGCGCCCGCATCCATCGCACCGTCAAAATACGTCACCAGAATTCGCGCGCGAGTGTGGGGAGCCTGGTGATTATCCCCATGAGTCTGGGTTTCGATCATGTTCCCCTCCTTCGGTGTCAAACTCGCCCCCAGTGGGCACTACTCATAGTAAAACTACATTGTTTACATCCTTCCAGCGCGGCTAATCCCACAATTGCGCCAAGGGCATATCACAGGAATTTGGGGTCCAGATACGGCAAAATAGAACGCCAGACTTTTTCTACCGAGAGGTCCCGATGTCTGACTCAGCTCGCACCGCAGATCACTTGAGCGAAGAACAAAGCTTCGTTGATCGCGCATATTCGCGCCTTGATGAACTGCGCGCTCAGTACCGCGAGCAGCGCCAAAAAATCGATGCGAATCACGGTGTGGGAAATGCGCAGGGATGGACCGAGCGCGACGCCTTGGCATCACACTTTGCAGAGCTGTCGACACGCCTCGATAACGTCGAAGAACGTCTGGTATTTGGGCGCCTCGACATGAGTGACCAATCTCGGCACTATATCGGCCGTGTTTCTTTGCTTGATGAGCACTCTATTCCCCTCCTTGTCGACTGGAGGGCACCGATCTCTGCGCCTTTCTACCAAGCAACAGCCCAAGACCCCCAAGGCGTTGTTCGCAGGCGACACATCGCTACTCGCGCACGCACCGTCACCTCCGTGGAAGACGAGCTCTTGGACGCCGAGCAGGCCCATACGCATGGCTTAACTCTGCAGGGCGAAGGAGCATTGATGTCTGCTCTTTCCTCGGCACGAAGCGGAAGAATGGGCGATATCGTCGCGACGATTCAAGGCGAGCAGGACCGAGTCATTCGAGCAAGTGACCGCGGGATCCTTGTCGTCCAGGGCGGACCGGGAACAGGAAAAACTGCCGTTGCCCTTCACCGCGCAGCCTACTTGCTCTACACCCAGCGCGAACGCCTTGAGCGTTCGGGAGTACTGATCATTGGCCCGTCACGGACCTTCTTGCGTTATATCGAGCAGGTTCTCCCCTCTCTTGGAGAGTCCGGAGTCGTCCAGATGACCATCGGCGACCTCGTCCCGGGAGTGTCGAGCCGTGGCGAGGAATCGCCCGAATGCGCCGAAATTAAAGGACGCGCCGCCTTTGCCCGCATCCTTCGCGAGGCCGTGCGCCTCATCCCCCGCAATCCCGGCAGCGATCAGGTCCTTCAGGTCTGGAACCGACGCGTCACCTTGAGCGCTGAAGAGGTGCGCTCTGCAATTTCGCGCGCACGCCGCAGCGGACGCCCCCACAATGTTGTCCGTGAGTCTTTCGCATTGGGACTCATGGAACTCTTGGCGAACAGGCTCATTATCGAAGCGGGGGATGCTCACAGCGCAGCCGATATTGATCCTGATGATCTCAATTCATGGATGGCCGAGATTCGCGATTCAATCGATGCCAGGCGCGCCATCAACCTTGCCTGGATGCCAACCCAAGCTCCAGCATTCCTACGCAAACTGTGGTCTCGTCCCGCTCTCTTAGCCGCTGCCAATCGCCACGCTGGCTCTCCCCTGTCTGTTGAAGAACTCGCGACTTTGAAGCGCAGTGCCGACGAGCCCTTCACCACTGCTGATATTCCTCTCATTGACGAGCTCGAAGAACTTCTGGGCACTCTTGATGTGGCCTCAGCTCAGAGCGCGCGGGCCGAGAAACAACGTGAAAAGGAAGAACGCGAACGCGCAAACGATGCTTTGCAGGCAACGGGTCTAGGTGGCGGCATCGTGACTGCCGAGATGCTTGTGCGCCAGACCCAAGAGGTTCGCGCAGTTGTTCCTTTGGCTGAGCGGGCGCGCGCCGACCGCGCGTGGACCTATGGGCACATTGTCATCGACGAGGCCCAGGACCTCTCCCCCATGGCGTGGCGTTGTCTTCTTCGACGTTGTCCGACTCGTTCGATGACTGTTGTCGGCGACCTTGATCAAAAACGCGGCCACCGTCGTCCGAGTTCATGGAAGCAAGCACTTGGACCCGCGGCACGCGCATTCAGCGAGGAGTTTGTTCTTTCGATCTCCTACCGAACTCCTCGAACGCTGACTCGGATCGCGCAGTCTGTAATGGCATTGCACGGCTCCCCCGTGCTCTATCCCATGGAGGCCGTCCGCGACGTTCCGCATTGCTACCGTGCTTCCCGCGCTCGTGACGAGGCCGATTTACGGATTCGCGTTCAAGCTGCGGTAAGCGCAATGGAAGAACGCTTGAATTTGGAGGAAGGCGAGGGAAATGGCCGAGTGTGCGTCATTGTGCCAGATTCCCAAGCACGCCAGTGGCATGCAGATGAATCGGGAGCCTCAGCGCTTGATCAACGAGTGAGCTACCTGACTGCAGCTGGCGCCAAAGGTTTGGAGTTTGACTCCGTAGTGGTCGTTGAGCCTCGGGAAATTTTGGAGCAGGGAAGCGGAGATCTCTTCGTTGCTCTCACGCGTGCGACCCATGATTTACACGCGCTCACATGCCACAAGCTGCCCCGGGGCATGGAGGATTGGGACGAATAACCCCGCGTTTTTAGCCGCGTGCTTTGCTGGCTTGAGCTTTTTCTTGCGAGCGTTTGCGCAGGGTGTCAATCGCCCGCGCAAAGTCATCAAGCGAGTTGAAAGCGTGGTAGA
>USHU01000157.1 GCA_900554605.1 uncultured Actinomyces sp. | reverse complement strand
CGACAGTTCCCTCACCTGGGAGGTGACTCCCAACTCACGTGCACGCACCATATGCTCGTGGTGAAGAGCGACCCGCGCCCGCTTTCCCAGCATCGTGGTTTTAGAAACTCCCACAATGGGCTCAGTGGTCGTCACAAGGACCTCGACCTGTGCGCCGTGGTCCGCCAGTGCCGAGGCCAGGCCAAAGTGGCCTACTCCCCCCGAGTAGGTTGCTTGGCGCCATAGATCCAGTTCATTGACAAAATCGGTGTGCGGATCGCCTTCAATTTCACCAAGTGTCATAAGAGCACATGCGGGACCGCAGGTAAATTCCGTTTTTTGGTGCTCGTATGCGGGGATCATTAAATTCGTGGCTTCCGGCTCGTAATCTGGATTCCAGAAAAGCCAACCGCTATGCGAATAGTCTCGATCATTTTCAATGGGATGCGGGTTCCCGTTGATCGTTACCTGCTCAAAACCGCTCGAGCGAAGGACATCTACAAAAACCCCTTCATCAGCCCATGAATCGGCTTTAATCAGAGGAAAGCCCCGTGAACGCATGTCATCGCTAAGCTCCGCCACGATCTCACACAGGCGGAGAAGCTGTTCGTCGTCGCTTGCGTCTTTTCCGCTGCAGAGAAGTGTCCATCCAGCGATGCGCAAGTGAGCTGACAGCTCACGGTGTACTTCCCACACTCCCACAGGGCCATTGATCCACAAGGTCGCATGCATTTTGGGCCCAAGGCCTGCCCAGTCTTTCGCACGCTCGTGCGGGACACCTAAAGCGATCAGTCGCTCGTAGCCATTGTCGCCAGGTTCAATCGAAATCCGCAAAATATCTTCAGTCATCGTGGCCCTCTTGTCCGGGAACAGCAGCAAGAAGCGCGCGAGTGTAGTCCTGACCAGGAGAGTGAAGAATATCTTCCGTAGGTCCTTCTTCGACGATCACTCCATCTTTCATAACAATCATCCGGTCACACATCTGGCGTGCAACTGCAAGATCATGCGTAATGAAGAGCAAGGCGAAACCTTCTGTGCGTTGCAGGCGAAGCAAAAGTTCCAGAACTGATGCCTGCACAGACACGTCAAGCGCGGAAACGGCCTCGTCGCAGATCAGAAGCTGCGGATGCGTTGCCAAAGCGCGCGCAATCGCCACGCGTTGACGCTCGCCGCCCGACAAACGCGCAGGGTAGCGATCGGCATAGGAAGCAGGAAGATCAACAGATTGAAGAAGCTGCGCTACCTCGCTGGCCTCGCGGCCACCCACGCGCAAGGCCTCGGCAAGGGTCGCACCAACGCTTCGAGCGGGATTGAGGGCCGAGTAGGGATTTTGGAAGACGATCCCAATCGGCGGCGGTCCCACGACGTGCGTGCGCCGAGGCCCCCGCTCAACGCCGTTGATACTCACGCTGCCCGAATCAGCCTTTTCCAATCCAATGATCAGGCGTGCGAGCGTTGTCTTTCCTGAACCCGATTCACCGACAATGCCCACTGACTCTTGTGGTTTTATCGCAACAGAAACACCATCGACAGCCACGTGCCTTCCTCCGCGCCCGTGGCCACGAAAAACCTTGACCAGCTCACGAGCCTCAACAAGAAGAGGAAGCTCAGTGTGCGCGGTAGAAGCCGGACTCTCAGGGCGAGGATTGGGACCATCAAGTCGAGGCTCAGCAGCGGCGAGCTCACGTGTATATGGAGTTTCCGGGTGAGATAAAACCTTCTCAACGGTACCCGATTCGACGACGCGCCCATGGCGCATCACAACTACTTCATCCCCATACTCGCGAGCAAGAGCTAAATCGTGAGTGATGAGAACCAGCGCCATTCCCCGGATCGAACGAAGATCGCTCAAAAGATCAAGAATTTCCTTTTGAGTCGTCACATCCAAAGCCGTTGTTGGTTCGTCGGCAATAAAGACCGCGGGAGAAGAATCCAGTGCAGCCGCAATGGCGACGCGTTGACGCATACCACCGGAGAGTTCATGCGGATACGCTCGCGCAACGCGCTCGGGAAGCCCAACCTCACGCAAACGCTCCCCGATCCGCTCGCGACGTTCACGCTGAGAAAGGCGCTGTCCGGCGATGATTTGATCTCCGCATCGCTGAGTCGGCGACAAGGACGTGAAGGGGTCCTGAGGAAGCCAGACGATGCCTTGGCCACGAAGGTCCTTAAAAGCTCGCGCGTCGCGAACAATATCGCATTCGCGTCCCTGCAGGGCGATGCGCCCTTGAGCGCGAAGAGAATGCGGCGTAAGGGCACAGATCGTGCGGGCAAGCATGGATTTACCTGCGCCAGATTCCCCGACGATCACCAAGGTGTGCCCCGCACGGGCACGAATCGCCACGTCGTCGACGAGGCTACGGCCATCGGCAGCCCAGACACTGATACCCGAGGCCACCAAACCCTTATCGTCAGTCGTCATGAGCGCACCTCCTGCCTTTCGCTCCACCAATCGCCAGCGATGTTAATTGCGGTAGCGGTGATAATGATGGCAAGACCGGGGATCACGCAGGCGGCTGGATTTTGAGCGAGGATGAAACGTCCATCGGCAAGCTGGCGTCCCCAGTCTGCGTCCTGAGCTCCCACGCCAAAGCCGAGGTAGGACAGGCCTGAAAGAGAGACAAGAGCAAAAGCAACGTTGACAAAGAGATTTGCCCACACGATCGGGGTGATATTGGGCAGAATGTGGATGCCCAAGATACGCGGAGAAGACAGCCCCAGAACCTGTGCAGATTCGATATAGGGCTGTGGTTTCTGCTGGAGCGTCGCCGCCCGGATCATTCGGATATCTGAGGGAGCAAACAAGATGATCAGAACGCCCACGGTCACCCAGTAGGAGCCTCCAATTACGCCCGCGACAACGATCGCCAACAAGGTAACCGGCATGGAAAGCAGGATTTCGCACGAGCGAGAAACCAGTGTGTCCCACCAGCCTCCCCACCAGCCGGCAGTCATTCCAAAGAGCAAGCCCAATACCATTGAGCCGCCGGCAATGACGATGGGTCCAAGGACCGCCGATCGAGTCCCCGCAATAGTGAGGGCAAGAATATCTCGACCGACTTTATCGGTTCCAAAAATGTGGCCCACTGTCCCGGCGGGGCTCACCCCCAAGCTCACGTCTTGGCCCAGCGCGTTAGGAGCCAGCAACGAAGAGAAGAAAACGCAGAGCGCAACCAGAGCCAAGATCACAAAGGAGAGCGCGACGGAACCCGGGATAGTGCGCGCACAGCGGCCGAGGCCTCGTAAAGTCGAACGGAAACGATCAGTAGGCTGAGCGCTGCTCATGCGGCACCCCCTTCTTCAAGCTTTTGACGCGGATCGATCGCAAAAGCAGCGACATCCACAACGAAAGTAACGGCGATAATGACCACCGCAACCAAAAGCGCAATCGCCTGGACGACGGGCACATCCTTATAGGTGATGGAGTCGGCAAGGAGCTGCCCCAGTCC
>USHU01000156.1 GCA_900554605.1 uncultured Actinomyces sp. | reverse complement strand
TGCCGCCTTGGGTGCCGACGCAGTCCTTGTCACCCCACAGTGTGCAGATCCTCTGTACCGACGCTCAGTGCGAGTATCCATGGGCACTGTATTCCAAGTCCCGTGGACCAGGATCGACAAGTGGCCAGCAAAGGATGAGCTCCATGGCGCAGGTTTTGCTCTCGCCGCTCTTGCATTGAGCGATGATTCCGTAAGCCTTGACGAATTCATCACGATGCCGGTGATGACCGCACCGAATGCACGCCTCGCGCTCATCATGGGCACCGAGGGTGACGGCCTCAAAAAGGCAACAATCGCCCAGACTGATTACGTTGTTCGAATTCCCATGATGGGTGGAGTTGACTCACTCAACGTCGCAGCAGCAAGCGCGGTTGCCCTATGGGCAACCCGCACGATCGGAAACTAAGCACGCCCAGAAAGCTCGGAAACGATCTGCGCAATAACCTCGACGCACTCTTCCCAGCCAGCAACAGGACGCGTAGGATACCCCGCAGCCTTAACCGGATAGTCATTCCCGGCCTCGTCGAGGCGATCGCCAATGAAGAGCATGTCCTGTGGGGCAATTCCCGTCATCTCAACTAGCTTTGCCATTCCGTAGGCTTTATCGATACCACGCCGGGTGATGTCGACCGACGTTGAACCACCTGCACGCACTTCAAGATCAGGAACGTCCAAGGCGACAGCATCTCGCAGCTTACGCTTTTTATCTCCGCTAGGATCCCACGCGCGCTTCGCCTCGAGAGGAGCCTGCTGGCCAAGGGCAGAAAAAGTGATCTGTGATCCTCGGTCTTCAATGATCTCGCCCCACGGCTGCGCTTCCCACACACCCTGTTCGTGAGCGCGCTGGCGTAGCGACTCAATTGCACGCTCACGTTCGTCTTGGCTCAAATCATTCGCATAGACCTGATCCCAGCTGGAGTGATCCACATTCCAACGGTAGTAACGCGTCCCACACGTTGGCATGAGGTGGAGTTTCGAGAGCTGCTCAGAAGAAGCATCCAGATTTTCCAACAACTGTGCGCGAAATTGGCCAAACTCCCCGCCTGAAATGACACACACAGGAACGACATCTAAAAGTGCGCGTAGTTGCTCAGCCATCGCAGATGGAAGCGCAGACTTCGAAGGCGCCAATGTGTCATCAAGGTCGAAAGCTACGAGGCGCATGCTGTCCCCTTATCGCGAGTTGGGCTCCGTAACAGGAGCAGTCGTTTCAGCCTCGTCCTCGCCAGGAGTTGGCAGGAGTCGAAGCATCACGAGTGAAGCAACAAGCCCTCCCCATACCAAAAGCACGGTGACGAGCATCATGATAATAGCAGCGGCGTTCATGCCATCTCCTGATCAGTGGTGGTTGTCGAGGTGCGCTGAGGATGCGACCAAGGAACAAGAGTGAGAATCGCAGAGGCGATGAGGGCGAATGCCACCGATCCCCATCCGAAGATCGTCACTAAGTAGGTCGCATATTCGTCGTATCCCTCTCGCAAGCTCGTAATCAGTGAAGAAATGAGCATGAATGCGAGAACTGCGGGAATAACAATTCCAACCAAAAAATCCCAAACGGGCGGGATCGACGGTGCAGAAACCGAATTGAGGTGTCTGCGCAATCCCGCCAGACGCGGACGAACCAAAGCAGTAAAAAGCGTCATTGCGACCGCGCAACCAACGACACCGACGTTGTTGATGAAGTTATCGACGATATCGAGTGTGTTCAGTCCTGAACGGGTTCCAAACAAGGCCAGTGAAACCACCGTCGCCGGGATTCCCATAACCAGCGAGGCCTTAATCGGCTGCAACGCAAACTTATCCTGCAGCGCGCCAGAAACAACCTGAAGCAGCGAAAGCAAGGAAGTGATACCCGCCAAAACAAGCGAGGAGAAGAAAAGCACACCGAAGAGGGGCCCACCGGGCATCATCGAAATGATCTTCGGGAAGGTTACGAAGGACAGAATCGGGCCCCTCAATCCCTGAAGTTCAGAAACTGCAACTCCTTGCGAGTGAGCCATGAAGCCAAGGGCTGAGAAAACGCCGATACCGGCAAGAATCTCGAAGGAAGAATTTGCAAATCCCGCAACAAGAGCAGTGCCGGTCACGTTCGAGTTCTTCTTGAGGTACGAGGCGTAGGTCAGCATGATGCCAAAGCCAACAGACAGCGAGAAGAAGATTTGCGCAAATGCTTCAATCCACACCTTGGAGTCAGTCAACGCACTCCAATTCGGTGTGAAGAAAGCGTTGAGTCCTTCAAGTGCACCAGGAAGGAAAAGTGCGCGCACAACGAGTGCCAAGAAGAGGAAGACAAGCAAGGGAAGGAAGACCTTGTTCGCCTTCTCAACGCCCTTGGAGACACCGAAGGAGACAATCAGCAGAGTGCAGACCCACACAAGGAGGAGCGGCACAGAAACAGCTAGGACCGGCGTCCACGAGAATTCATCGGATCCTACGGTTCCAAGGAAGGACGAAAGGAAGAAGGTCTTCGAATCGTTTCCCCAGGCCTCGTTAATCGAATAAACAACGTAGCTACTCGACCACGCGACAACAGCCGCGTAGTAGGTGATGATCACGAAGCAAATAAAGACGCAGAACCAGCCAAGGAATTCACCCTTGGCGCTCATCCGACGAAATGCCCATGGTGGCGTTCCACGGAACTTATGGCCAACCGCGTACTCGAGCCAAAGGATCGGAATACCGGCAAACAGCAAGGCAACGAGGTAAGGAACAAGGAATGCTCCACCACCGTTGGTGTAGGCAACACCTGGGAATCGCCAGATATTACCCAAACCAATCGCGGAACCGATTGCTGCCAGTAAGAAACCAGTTTGGCTGGTCCACGTATCGCGCGTGCGTCGTTTTGCAGTTGGTGCTGCTGTGCTCATGTAGACGTTTCCTTCCCTTATACAGGGCCAAACCTAGTAACGTCTCATGCTCCGGGCAATTTCATTCCATCATGCGAAACGAACACGAATAGCTCGATATCCCCAACAAACAGCGAAAACCGCGGTTACCACGCAAACAATAGAAGCACCCGCAGGCAGGTCCAAGGACCACGACACGTAGATTCCGACGATCGAACTGAGGACACCAATAGCGATGGCTCCCCACATCATCGAATGTAAAGAGTTCATCAGCAAACGTGCACTCGCAGCAGGAGTAATCAAAAGCGCAAGGACCAAAATATTGCCGATGATCTGAACGGAAATCACGACTGCTCCAGCAACGCTAACGTAGACCAGCAGATCTAGAGCCATGACTGGCAGCCCTGCGACTCGCGCACTCTCCCGGTCAAGACTGACCGCGACGATCTCCTTGTGAAAGAACGCAAAGACTGCCACGATCAGAGCTGATGCAACAAGCACAAACGGTACTTCGGAGGCTGGGATGCCCGTCAGCGAACCGAAGAGAAAATCTTGGAGCGAACCAGCGTAACCGGGAGCCCAAG
>USHU01000155.1 GCA_900554605.1 uncultured Actinomyces sp. | reverse complement strand
ACGGCGTTCGGCGGGTTCTTGCCCAACCAGCACACAGCCCACGGTCATTCCCAGGAAGTTGTAGACGCGCGCCATGAGATCTGATTGGTACTTAGCCAAGTAATCATTCACGGTCACCACGTGAACGCCCTTGCCTGTGAGCGCACGCAGATAAGAAGGCATGGTGGCAACCAGAGTCTTGCCTTCACCGGTCTTCATTTCGGCGATGTTGCCGCGGTGCAGGGCAATGCCGCCCATGACCTGAACGTGGAAGGGGCGCTGACGCAGGGTTCGCCACGCGGCTTCACGCACGGTCGCGAAGGCCTCGACGAGGATGTCGTCCAGAGTTTCGCCTTCTTCGAGGCGCTCCTTGAATTCGTCCGTTTTACCGCGCAGTTCCTCATCGCTCAGGGCTTCAAAATCTTCTTGAAGAGCATCAACTTGGGAAGCAAGCCGGTCGAGCTGACGCAAGGTACGTCCTTCTCCAGCTCGAAGGATTTTGTCAATAATGGACACGAGGGCTCCTGGGATTGTGACCGGATGATCCGGGCGTGCGTCGCGCACACTGTTTCTAGTCTACGAATTTCCGACTCTGCTTTCGACTTCTTTGGCTCCGCCGTGTCTTTTTTCTCTGTCAGCCGATCTTTCCTCTTCACCGCGATGAATAGGCATGCGTCCGTCTCATCAACAGATATCGGACAAATTTGTGTGCAAAAAATGCTACTCTGTACACCGTCAGGACACAGCGATTCATGGAAGAACTTCTGTGTAGCGCTTTCTCCCCGATCTTTTTGATCTGCTGAAAAGTCATGGTCTCAAGGAGTCAGAGAGCTCGGTTATTATGCCCGAATTTGAATCACCTTCCCCGGACGGCGGAGTATTTGCACAAAGAAGCGCAATACAGCCGACAGCACCTACGTTGCCTTCTCGCACCGAGACCACGATGGACGCGATCGAGCAGTACATCCTGAAAAATCATCTCCAACCAGGTGATCCTCTCCCCACAGAATCAGCACTGTGCGAGTCCCTTGGAGTTTCGCGCTCCTCGGTGAGGGAAGCTCTTCGTCAGCTCAAGGCCCTCGAGATCGTCACTGTGCAACAAGGACGCGGCGCATTCGTGGGAGACATGACACTTCGCCCATTGATCAAGACAGTTTTCCTGCGCTCATCCACTGCCCCCGATTCTGCCGAGGCGCTTTCTCAGGTTTTGCGGGTCCGCCAGGTTCTGGATCTTGGCTTGGCATACGAAGCGATCGAATCCTTGAAGGGAACTCACGACGAGCACCTTCATGAGCTTGTTGACACGATGATCACTAAAGCGCAAAAGTGCGAGTTCTTTATGGATGAAGACATCGAATTCCACACGACACTTCTTAAGAGGATCAATAACCCTCTTGCGGAGCAGTTGGTCAATGCAATGTGGATGATTCACATGATGGCTCTTCCCTCGCTCCACAACGGCTTCGAAGGTTTGCTGGAAACTGCTCGCGCACACGAGGCCATCTTGGTGAGTGCAGAAAATGGTGACCTTGAGGGCTACCGACGTGCGGTCTTCGCTCACTATCACCCGCTCAGCGACGCATTGAGCGCGAATCGCAGCGAAAACGATCAAGCGTAAAAAAGACAAAGCTTGGGGGGGCGGAACTGAGAAGTTCCGCCCCCCCAAGTGTCAAGATAGGCGAGTTTTCTATTCGCCAGTTTGAATAACTGTTGCATTCAAACGAAGCACGCCATAGGTCCATCCGTGACGGTGGTAAACCACACAGGGCTGCATCGTTTCTTCGTCAACGAAGAGGAAGAAGGGGTGTCCGACCAGTTCCATCTGATTAAGCGCTTCATCAACGCTCATTGGAACAGTCTCATGGACCTTCTGCCGCACGATGATCGGGGTGTCTCCCAGCTGTTCCTCGCGAGCTTCACCGACCTTAAGGTCTCCGGCGCTCTTGAGAGATGCAGGAGTAGCCTCTTCCACTTCCTCAACTGGGGGAACCGTTGCGGGAAGGACGTCCAAATCGGGGGGAAGAATTTCTTCGCTACGGTGGTGGTCCTTCGCACGATCACGCATACGACGCAAACGTTCAAAGAGCTTTCCTGCCGCGATATCGACTGCGGCATAGCGGTCCGCAGACTCTGCCTCGGCGCGAATGATCGGGCCTTTGCCAAAGACGGTAAGCTCGATTCGCTCGGCAGTATCTGCCTGTCGTGGGTTCCTCTGGTGAGTCAGTTCAACGTCAACCCGCTGCGCGCGAGGATAAAACTGCGTCACCTTTGCCAGTTTTTCCTCAATGTATTCGCGGAAGTTGGGGTGAATCTCTGCATTACGTGCAGCAACTGTGATGTCCATGGTTTCTCTCCACATCATGTATGCGGACTGAGCCGCGATTGAAAACCCGGCGACGTCATTGCCCCGGAGTGTATTTAACTACCACCCCCTATCAGCAACCGATGGCGAGCCATCATTGGAAGAGATGCATCGAGTATAGCAGAATACGGTGATCTGCGTCATAAGAATGGGGCTTATTGTCGCGATCGCGCGATGCAAGCCCCTGCCACCCACGAACTCTCAAACACGCGAAACATCTCATTCATCGTTCCGCCACTTGCGACAACATCATCGACGCCAATGACACCCACTCCCCGGGGAACTTCCTCCGTCATATACATGCGACCGCGGCGGGATTGCCGCCTTTGTTCGGAGCTCTTTCCTGCTTGGGAAGAAACCCACGGGTCGAGGCGACAGGCATCGCGCACACAACATGCCACCTCGCTGTGTCCTCCCACAGCTGCTGCTACTCCGCGGGCAACATGGATCGTAATTCCTTGCCCAAAGAGTCGCCTCTTCCAGCTGGCAGGAGCAGGAACTACCCAAAGCGATGTCGCATCACTCCCCACGCTCAACATCCCGCTTTGCGCAATCGATAGACCAATATTGACCCCGCAATCAAAGAGAAACTCCGACAGATCAAGTCGAGACGAGTGCTTTGCTGCCACAATGATCGAGCGCATCGGGTCCGAATAATCACTCAGTTCCCACAGCGGATATTCCACATTTCCCGCGTCTAGCAATTCCCATTGCGGCAGCAGCGAATAAGACAAAGCTGCACATCGTGGGCACACAGAGTAGTCCCATCTCCCGCACCCCACGCACGCACTGGGAATGCACACACTCACAAGTTCATGTGCGGCCTCGTGAAGAAAACCCATAGGGGAAGCACAGCACACAAGCCGAGGTGCGGCCTCAGGAGCGCACAATCTGTGGAAAAAACGATTCAGCCGGGATAGGAAATATCGCGCAGCTTCCCCTCGAGCAACTGCCACAAAGCACCCGAACGCACCTGATAGCTTCCATCCTTACCGCGAATGACCATCGTTGTCGAAGAAGAACCCGCACTCAAACGCTCAGTTCCTGTAGGAAGAGCTAAAACAGAGGGGAAACCACCCACAGGAAGAGTCACCAGGGATACCTCATCA
>USHU01000154.1 GCA_900554605.1 uncultured Actinomyces sp. | reverse complement strand
CCTCATCGAACACTATGGCCCGCATAACCTCGTTCCCATCCTCACCGAGGACGCACTCGACCAGGTCGGTCCAGAGGATGCGGATTCGAATGAGGAAGGGCAGCCTGCCCAAGAAACAGAAGAGTCTGTGCCTTCACGGCCATATGTGCGTGAAGAACAAGTGAAAGTCCTTGACCAAGCCCTCAAAGAACTCGAAAAGCTGGGCCGTGTCAATCCTCTTGCTTTGGAAGAACATGCGGCTTTGGCTAAGCGGCACGAATTCCTCGTTGCCCAGGTACACGACCTCAAAAAATCTAAGGCAGATCTTCTCCATATCGTCGAAGATGTCGATCGCCTAGTTCAAGAAGCCTTCGAAGAAGCATGGAACGACACCGCGAAGCACTTTGAACACACTTTTAATGTTCTCTTCCCAGGTGGAGAGGGCCATCTCGTCTTGACTGATCCTGATTCGATGCTCGATACGGGGATCGAAATTGAGGCCCGACCTGCCGGCAAGAAAGTCAAGCGTCTCTCACTCCTTTCGGGTGGCGAGCGCTCTCTTGCAGCCCTAGCTTTCCTTGTTGCGATCTTTAAGGCTCGTCCCTCTCCCTTCTACGTGATGGACGAGGTTGAGGCAGCCCTAGATGACATTAATCTCTCGCGCTTGCTGGAGATCTTCAAAGAACTGCGCGCGACCTCGCAGCTGATCGTCATCACTCACCAGAAACGAACAATGGAAATTGCTGACGCTCTGTACGGCGTCACCATGAGGGAGGGCGTAACTCGCGTAGTCTCTCAACGCCTGAATGAATAGAGCGTGCACTTGGCATAGCTGCGTCACTGATGGGAAAGTTAAGACATGATTGAAGGAATTGCGGTCTACATCGTCACCATGATCGTCATGCTCGCTATTGCCGCAGCGGTCATTTTGGGCTTCGCCCTGCATAGGCGTAGCGCTGATCAATGGAAAGACCATTTGAAGAGTCAATCCAACCAGGAGATTCCGACCCAGATTCCCGAGATCAGCGTCCGTGAAGAGAATATGAGAAACGTGCTTGATAGCTCTCGTAGTTCTCGCGGTTACATGGTTGCCGATGGCCTCCCTGGTTTCGAGGCTGTTGAAGCAATGACCGAACGCATTGAAGACATTGCAAGCCGTCGAGGCTCTCACGCGAAGTCTGCCCCTCGCCAGCTTGGCAAGTCGCAAAGCGGTGCCTCCAGCGACGTCGCACCAACGGAAGAAGCCTAAGAAGGAAGACCTGAGGAAAGATTGACCCATGCAGGCTCTCATGGATTTTGTTCATAACCCGGTGGCACCCATCATTTTGGTGGGAGTCATTGTTGTGCTCGTTGGCGCGATTCTTGCCATCGCGCGCTCACGTAAGCCCAAGGATGCCCAGCTTCCTCCCGCCACGCCTACGCAGCCGCCTGCCGAGGCCGCACCTGAGGAACCCCGAGAAAACGAGGCGGGCGAGGCTGAGCAGATTCGCGCCGGCCCCCTTGCCGGTGAAGAGGCCGACGCGGAGGGGGAGGCGAGCGTTGAGCCTGCCTCGGCCTCGGAAGAACCCGTCCAAGAAGTCGAGATTCCCGAATCGATTCCTTCACGCATGGGACGTCTCCGTGCGCGTCTGGCGCGCTCCGGAGCTCTGGGCAAGTCCCTGCTTTCCCTTCTGTCCAGGGGAGACCTCTCGGCTACCGATTGGGAAGAAATTGAAGACTCCCTGCTGATCGCAGACTTGGGATTGGACGCAACCGAAGAGCTCATGGAGGCGCTTCGTACGCGCGTCAAGGTGGAAAATACGTCAGATCCGCAGGTCGTTCGTGCTCTCTTGCGTGAAGAACTACTCAAGCTTGTTGGGCCAGACATGGACCGCTCCGTGAACCTCGGTGTTCGCGACGTGGACGGTGTTCGAGTTCCAGCAACGATTTTGATGGTTGGCGTCAACGGTACCGGTAAGACCACGACAACCGGAAAGATGGCGCGTATTTTCCGCGCTGAAGGACACGAGGTTCTCCTTGGCGCGGCGGATACTTTCCGCGCCGCTGCAGCTGAACAGCTCGAAACATGGGGAAGCCGCGTGGGGGTGGACGTTGTCCGTTCTGAGCGTGAGGGTGCGGACCCCGCATCAGTTGCTTTTGAATCGGTTGAAGAAGGAATCCGCCGAGGTTGCGACATCGTCATGGTGGATACTGCTGGTCGACTTCAAACGAAGTCGGCGCTCATGGATGAACTTGGCAAAGTTAAGCGCGTGATGGAGAAACATGCGCCCGTAAGCGAAGTCCTCTTGGTCTTGGATGCAACCACCGGTCAAAACGGTTTGCGACAGGCGGAAGTGTTTGCTGAGGTTGCAGGGGTAACGGGCATTGTCTTGTCGAAGCTTGACGGTTCAGCGAAGGGCGGAATCGTTGTTTCTGTCCAGCGAACTCTGGGCGTTCCTGTGAAGTTTGTTGGGCTTGGAGAGGGTCCAGACGACCTCGCACCTTTCGACCCGACCTCGTTTGTTGATGCGATCGTGGGCTAGAACCCACTACCCTTAAAACCTGGTTCTGTATTTTGTGCTCGTGAGGAGTAGTCACAGTGGCTTTCTCGGATCTGTCTGATCGTTTGACGGCGTCTTTTAAGAGGCTGCGTTCGCGCGGTGTTTTGACCGAGTCTGACGTTGATCAGACCATCAGCGAGATTCGCCGTGCACTCTTGGACGCTGACGTCGCCCTGCCCGTTGTTCGCGAGTTCACGACGCAGGTTCGCGAGAAGGCCTATGGAGCGGCGCGCTCTCGCGCGCTTAATCCTGGTCAGCAAGTCGTTCGAATCGTTCACGATGAACTGGTTGAGATTCTTGGCGGTGAAACCCGAGAACTCCACTTCGCTCAGCGTGGTCCCACCGTCTTCATGCTCGCTGGTCTGCAGGGTGCAGGTAAGACGACTTTGGCCGGAAAGCTGGGAAAGTGGCTGCGCGAAGAAGGCAAGTCTGTCTTGCTCGTTGCTTCGGACCTCCAGCGCCCCAATGCGGTTGGTCAGCTGCAAATCGTCGGTGAGCGTGCGGGCGTTCAGGTGTGGGCGCCACAGCCCGGTAATGGTGTCGGCGATCCGGTTCAAGTAGCTCGCTCGGGCCTTGACTATGCGATTACGAACGGTATCAACGTTGTGATCGTCGATACCGCGGGTCGCTTGGGTGTTGACGAAGAAATGATGGCCCAGGCCATTGCCATTCGCGAGGCCGTCAACCCCCACGAAGTTATGTTTGTCCTGGACGCGATGATTGGTCAGGACGCTGTTAATACGGCGACTGCTTTCCGTGATGGTGTGGGCTTTACGGGCGTTGTTCTTTCCAAGCTCGATGGTGACGCCCGAGGCGGTGCTGCGCTCTCTGTGCGAGGCGTGACGGGGGCACCCATCCTCTTTGCGTCAACGGGCGAAGGCCTGGATGACTTTGAACGTTTCCATGCCGATCGCATGGCCAGCCGTATCCTCGATATGGGCGACATTATGACGCTCATCG
>USHU01000153.1 GCA_900554605.1 uncultured Actinomyces sp. | reverse complement strand
GGAAACAGATCGAATCGTCCAGCTGGTTTTGGATGCCGTCGATGAGATCAACGGTCCCGCTGTTCCCGTGATGGAGCTTCCTGCGAATCCGGATGCTGAGTTCGGCGCGAATGCTTCCGAGGATGCTGATCTCGCGCCTATGTCTGAAGAAGATGCAGCAGATGATCATGCTGGCGAGGCACGTCAGCGTCGCGATGAGTGGGTTGAAGACACTCAGGGCGGGGAGGGCGACCCTCTTGCAAGCGATATCGAGGCCGAGAGTGCACGCGGCGAGCGTCCTGCGATTGCTCGTGGGCTTCCCCTTGCTGCCTACAGTGATGATCAATTGGATGAGATCGCGCAGTGGGTTGCCTCTGATGGAGTAGAACGCAGCGAGGAAGAATCGATCGATGAGCTTTGGCGCGCTCTCGGTCTGACGCGCCGTGGTGCGCAGACTGACGCTGTCTTGCGTCACGTTGTTCGTAGGAATATGAGCGCAAAGTAATAGGGCAGCTGAAGAATGAGTGAAACCGGTCAGGGGAGTGCGCGGCGGCGAGCACGCAGGCGTGTGCTCTACGTCAACGAGGTGGATGTGCGCTTGAGTGACCAGGGGATTCCCACTTCTCTTGAGGAACGAGTGAGTGATCAGGAACGCCAAGATGCTGCCGATAAGGCTCATATTGTTGGCGAAGCTGATCAGTCGAATACTCAGCGTTTGAAAGAGAATGTGCCTCCGCACGCGCAGGCACGGATCTAAGCGGCACTATTGAGCATAAAAACGGTGGTGGCAACCAAATGGTTGCCACCACCGTGACGTTTTCAGGCTAACAATCAGTTGTTGTTCTGAGCCTTAAGCAGGTCGCGGATCTCCGAGAGCAGCTGAACATCTTCGCTGACCTCGGGGGTCTCCGCAGCTTCTTCCTTCTTGCGGCGTGCTGCCAGCGCGTTCATCGGCAAGACGATGAAGAAGTACAGAGCGAAGGCAACGAGCAGGAAGTTCACGAGCGCAGTGATGACGGCACCGGGCTGCACGGTTGCTGTGCCAACGGTGAACTGGAAGACATCGTCGAAGTTCTGCTCGCCAAAAAGACCACCGATGAGGGGGTTGATGACCTGCTTAACCAGTGCGGTGACGACTGCGGTGAAGGCAGCACCGATCACCATACCGACGGCAAGATCAATGGCGTTTCCGCGGGAAATGAATTCCTTGAAGCCCTTAAGCATGGATTTCTCCTTGAGTTGTATTTTCAGCTCTGAGTCCAGCAGGTTTCACCGAACTCGCACGTGTTGCGTGACGCGTCTGCGTCAACCAAGGAAAAAGCCTAGCGAGAAAAAGAACGCCGAGGGAAGCCCTAAACAAGCAGTTTTCCTCACAAAATGCGGCAAGGTTTTGCAGGAGTTACTCATTGCGCTTTCAGATCAATAAAACGCGTGGGCGTAAGAATCCCATCGACGGCCTTATCGTGTGCTTCACGGGGAAGTAGGTCTCCCATATATTCCCAGTCAAAAACGCAAGCAATTACGGGAGTCTTTGCGGATATGAACCGCAGAGCACGGTCGTACCACCCGCCCCCTTGTCCCAGTCGAGTCCCCGCGCGGTCGACTGCAAGCCCCGCCACCAAAACGACGGATGCTAGAGCAAGGGCCTCGGGTCCACGAAGCTCAGCGGTACTTTGCGGCGGAAAACGAGGATTGGGGCGAATGAGCGAATCCTCTTCTGTGTGGAGTGACCACGCCACTTCTTTGAGAAGGCGCCCATCACTCTGACATAAAACGGGTAGGAGAATCGGATTGTGCGCGCCCACAATACCGGTGATATCCGGTTCTTTCTCCATGGGGTAGAAAGCTGCAACTGGGTGTTGGGGGCTTGGATGAATATCGAATTCAGCCAGAGCCCGTTGCCAATTACGCAACAAACGTTCACCTTCGTGTGTGCGGCCTCGCTGGTCACAACAAGCATTGCGGTGGGCGCGAATCCTGCGACGAATTGAGTCTTTATGCACGGTAATGTCGCTCATGCGCCCTTTCCTCCGCTACTGTGGTCATCATGACAGATCGAAATGTACCTGTGCGTCACGCGGTTGTTCCGGCCGCCGGGCGCGGCACGCGTTTCCTGCCGATCACAAAGTCTGTGCCCAAGGAAATGCTGCCTGTCGTTGACCGCCCTTCAATTGAATATATCGCTCGTGAGGCAACGGATGCCGGCATCGAGGATATGCTCTTCGTTACTCGAACCGGAAAAGAATCCATCGAAGCCTACTTCGATGCCGATCCCGGCCTCGAGCATGAACTGGAGAAGGCAGGCAAGGACGAACTTCTTGCCCTCTCTCGTGAATACCTTCAGCTTGCGCGCATGCACTCCGTGCGTCAGGGACACCCCCTGGGATTGGGACATGCAGTTTTGCAGGCTCGCCAGCACGTCGGTGATGCTCCCTTCGCTGTGATGCTTCCCGATGACCTCATGCACCCGAACTCCACGTTGCTCAAGCATATGATTGATGTGCGCCACGCTCTTGGTGGTTCGGTTGTTGCCCTTCTGCGTGTGACTCCTGAACAGGCGACTGCCTACGCCTCGACCTCGGTCACCCCTCTGGCAATCCCCGAGGGCGTCTCCCTCAACGAGGGTGAGCTCATGCGCATCGACCGCGTTGTCGAGAAGCCCCCGCTCGAAGAAGTCATGAGCGAATACGCAGTTGTTGGCCGCTACGTCTTCGACCCCGCAATCTTCGAAGAGCTCACTCGAATCGAGCCCGGTCGCGGCGGCGAATATCAGCTGACTGACGGTTTTGCTCGCCTGATCGATCGCGATCCGGCAGATGGCGGCGGGCTGTACGGCGTTGTCGTCAACGATCGCCGCTTCGACACTGGCGACAAGCTGGGCTACCTCGAGGCCAACATTGCCTTGGCTTTGGAAGATCCAAAGCTTGGCCCGCAGCTGGCAGACTTCCTTGTCCACGAGGCTGGATCGCAGATCAAGGAGCGCCTCGCGAAGGTGCTGGGTCTGTAATGCGCTCGGTCGCTGACTTCTATCAAGACTGTATTTCCGCTGTTGGCCAGCAACCTCCTCTGGATGTTCAGCTTCCCGATGCGGTGGGTTGCGTCCTAGCAGAGGATGTCCAAGCTCCTTTCAACCTTCCGGTTGCAGATCTTGCCGCATGCGATGGCTATGCGGTTGCTGCTGCCGATCTCGAAGGTGCTCGCCCGGACGCCCCGGTTGTTTTACCGGTAACGGAAGAAATCCGCGCGGGAGATATTCACCCCGCAGCGCTCATTCGCGGTCGCGCAATCCGAATTGCCTCGGGTGCGCCCATGCCGCAGGGCGCGGATGCAGTTCTTGCTCTGGAATTCAGCGACCATGGCATTTCCAAAGTCTCCGCGAAGACTCAGCCTGCGGTGGGGGAGAACATTCGCCGTAAGGCCGAGGACGTGGAAGAAGGAACCGTTGTTCTCCGCTCGGGAACCCGCGTGGGAGCTCGTCAGGTTGCTCTTCTGGCCGGTGTTGGCCGTT
>USHU01000152.1 GCA_900554605.1 uncultured Actinomyces sp. | reverse complement strand
CGAGGCCGGGCAACCGGCTGGTCCCGAATTGGAAGGGATCGCCCGCGAGTACCTTGCGCCCCTGAAACAAGAAGGGGTCGATACCTTGATTCTGGGGTGCACGCACTACCCGCTTCTCACCGGAGTGATCGGCCGAGTCATGGGGGACACCGTCCGTCTGGTCACTTCTTCGGCCACAACAGCGAATGTCACCTACAACGAATTGGTTGACCGCGATCTGCTCCACGCGCCGCGCCTCGGCGCAGGTGATGAACCCCAGCATCAGTTCCTCACCACCGACGCCTCGTCACGCTTCCCGATCCTTGCCCGTCGTTTCTTAGGCCCCGAGGTCCAAAGCGTGAGTGAAGTTCCCGCCCTCCCCCTAGAAGGAGGCGTTCAATGAGGCTTCGTATCATTGGCTGCACGGGTTCAATGTCAGGTCCAGATTCGCCGGCATCGTGCTACCTGCTCCAAGCCCTCGGCCCAGATGAAAGAACTGGGAGGCAGCGAACCTGGAACCTTGTCTTGGACATGGGGCCGGGGTCTTTCGGTGAATTGTGGCGCTACATCGAGCCAACCAATATCGATGCAGCGATCTTCTCGCACTGCCACGCAGACCACATGGGGGATGTCATTTCCCTGCACGTCTACCGGCGTTGGGGCCCTGGTGCGTATTGCGACCCCATGGTTCTTGCGGGGCCGGCATGTTTGCCTGGCCGTGTTCGCCAGATCGACGGTGCTGGCGAAGAAGAAGACTACTCGACAGAGTTCATTTTCAAGGAACTCAGCGACACCCAGACGTGGACTCTGGGCCCCTTCACTGTAAGTGCAGCGCGGGCATGGCACTCTGTGCCGGCTTTCGGTATTCGCATTAGCGGCCCTACCGGTTTTTCACAAGGCGATGCTTCCAACGCGCGAAGTACTTTCTTCTATACCGGTGACACTGACCTATGCGACAGCATCGTTGAGGGTGCTCGCGGGGCTGATCTTCTCCTCAGCGAGGCCGGTTTTACTGAAGAAGATACCGTCGAGGGCATTCACATGGATGGTACCCGCGCGGGTACCCTTGCCGCGCGTGCCGAAGTTGGCAGAGTCATCCTCACGCATATCCAGCCGTGGAATAATCCCGAGGCCACGCGCTTCCATGCGGAACAAGCATTTGGCGGGCGCGTGGAACTTGCGACGACCGGCATGTCTGTCGATTTCTAGTACTCGCGGTGACAGCGCTTTAGAGCAGCGAAAAGCCCGTGTGGCCGGACGATTTCACATCGCCTGGCCACACTTTTCTGCTCCATGCTTAGTTGCCTGCTAGGACCTCAATAATCCGCGGCGCAAGCGCACGGAAAGCAATCCCGCGGTGGCTGATTGCATTCTTTTCCTCCGCGCTGAGCTGTGCTGCAGTGCGATCCATACCCGAGGGAACAAAAATTGGATCGTAGCCAAATCCTTGCTCTCCTTGAGGAGCAGTCGTCAGGTGTCCTTCGACGCGTCCGAGCTCAACAA
This sequence comes from uncultured Actinomyces sp., assembly GCA_900554605.1. Taxonomy (GTDB): domain Bacteria; phylum Actinomycetota; class Actinomycetes; order Actinomycetales; family Actinomycetaceae; genus Pauljensenia. The sequence continues at coordinate 2,038 of USHU01000152.1, read as the reverse complement.
ACTCGCGGCCATCGGGCAATACTAATGCCGCTGCGGAAACAAATGCAGCGCCTCGTAAATGGAGCGGGACGTCGCTGAGCTGAGCGAGAAGCAACTCAAGGTTCGCGCGGTCGTTCCCGTGAGCTCCGCTCCATCGGGCAGAGAAGATCCCGGGCGCGCCGCCCATGATGTCCACGCACAGTCCGGAATCATCGGCGAGCGCAGCGATTCCGGTTGCGGCGCACAAAGAGCGTGCTTTGATCAGGGAGTTCTCTTCGAAGGAAGCACCATCTTCAACGGGCTCGGTAACGTCGAAATCGCTCATCCGGCCAATGCGGCCAGCCCCCTTGGGGAGAAGGGGAGCAATGATCGCCTCTAGCTCTGCAACCTTGTGTGCATTTCCGGTCGCAAAAACCAGGCGAGGCACATCTTCTCTGCGCGCGGGACTCACAGTGCGGCCTCGGAAGAAACGGTAACTCCCGGCTGCGCTGCCAACGCGCGTGCCTGGAGGTCGCGGATCTGGGCGTTACCGGTGGTTGCCAAGTCAAGGAGCTCGCCGAGCTCAGTGCGAGAGAAGAGCGCATGCTCAGCGGTTCCTTGAACCTCAACGAAAGAACCCGAACCCGTCTGGACAACGTTCATATCCGTCTGCGCACGCACATCTTCAACGTAGGGAAGATCGAGCATGGGGGTGCCATCGATGATGCCAACGGAAATTGCGCTTACAGAATCGGAGAGGACCTTTTCAGGAGAAGAAGCTGCGACGATCCCCTTCGAAATACCCCAAGAAATGGCCTCGTAAAGCGCAACATAGGCGCCCGAAATGGAAGCGGTGCGGGTCCCGCCATCAGCTCGCAAAACATCGCAGTCAAGGACCAGAGTGTTCTCTCCGAGGGCCTTGATATCAACGATCGCGCGAAGCGAACGGCCGATGAGACGCGAAATTTCGTGGGTGCGGCCGCCGATTTTGCCCTTGACGGATTCACGCTGGGAGCGCTCGGAAGTGGCGCGCGGGAGCATTGAATACTCCGCGGTCACCCAGCCTTCTCCACTGTCGCGCTTCCATCGCGGCACGCCCTCGGTTAGCGAGGCAACGCACAAAACGCGCGTGTTCCCGCATTCAATCAGTGCCGATCCTTCGCCGGTTCCTGCCCAGGAACGAGTGATAGACATCGGGCGAAGCTGAGAGGGGGTGCGCCCATCGGCGCGAAGCTGAGAAGTAGTCATGAGTCCAGCCTAACGCTCATTTGCGTTGTGGTTGAAGCGAAGGACGGCTACGGTTACAGCATGCCCCTTTTCGACACGATCAATGGTCTTCCCTTTGCCGATGAACAACTGTTTTTCCCGCGTGAACTTGGCGCGTGGGTGAAGCGCTTGAGCACACCCGGGGGCTATAGTGCACTCCTCAAAGAACTCGAAGAAGACGCACAGGAGCTTCGCATCCTCGCGATGACGACTGAAGGTAAGGTCGCGGTGCTCCCCGTGAACAAAGGGCTTTACGAAGCGTGGAATATGGGGGCAGTAGTTGAAGACTGCGATCGCGTGTTCTTTGCCGGAGTAGATTCGCGCGAGGTTGTGCGTTTTGTCGCGATCGTATCCGAAGAAAGCCTTGCCTCCCTGCGCGATAAGTGGGATGTGCCGGTGGAGGAACTTTCCTGGCTTTCCTTGCGTCACGAGGCCGCGCACTTGGAAAGTGCGGATTGCACCAGTGCGGGACGGGCACTGGCATTGCTGCGCTGGCAAGAAAACAACCAGTATTGCTCGCGCTGCGGCGGGCAGATGGGCAGTGAAAATGGGGGAGAAATCCAACGCTGCGTGCAGTGCGATCGTTTAGAATACCCGCGCCAAGATCCTGCGGTTATCGTCTTGATTACCGATGAAGAAGACCGGATTCTCCTTGGGCACAATCGATCGTGGACACCCGCATTCATGTCGCTGATCGCCGGATTCGTGGAGGCAGGAGAAACCCCCGAGCACGCTGTTGTTCGCGAAGCCAAGGAAGAAGCACACCTCGACGTCGAAGACGTCCGCTATTTTGCGACTCAGCCCTGGCCATTCC
>USHU01000151.1 GCA_900554605.1 uncultured Actinomyces sp. | reverse complement strand
ACGGCATTGTCGACTGAGTTTAACGACTGGTTTTAAACGCTCAAGGTGCCGCGTCCTTTTGGACGCGGCACCTTTATGTGTGTGTGGAACATGTGTGGGGGCGCGGCCAAGCCGCGCCCCCACACATCAAAGTAGCGATCAGTTAATCGCGAGATTCCTTGATCAGAAGGCCGGAATCACCGAGCCATCCTTCCAGGTGTCTTCGATGTACTTCTTCACCTGGTCGGAGTGCAGGAGCTCGTCGAGCTTCTTCACGGCCTCGGCCTTATCGCCCGAAACACTGGTCTTCCAAACAAGGACGTTCACCGAGGGGTTGTTCTCGGGGGATTCAACGGCCAGACCATCGCGAGAAGGTGCAAGGCCGCCTTCCTGCGCGAAGTTACCGTTGATCACCGAGTAGTCAGTCTCACCCAGGTTAGAGACCAGAACGGGTCCGTCAATTTCCTTGAAGTCAAAGTTCTTCAGCTTCTTAACGGTGTAAACATTAACGTCACCACTTGCGGGGATCTCAACAAAACCGTTTGCAGCAAGAAGGCGAAGTGCGCGCTCCTGGTTGGTGACATCGGAGATCACGCCAATGATTCCACCCTTTTCAGGAAGCTCATCCAGGGACTTGTGCTTGGAGGAGTAGATAGCCAGGGGCTCGAGGTGGATGCCCTTACCGGGAGTGAAGTCGTAGTTGAACTGCTGCTTAGCCTTCTCCAAGTAGGGAACAGTCTGGTGGTAGGTGGCATCAACTTCACCCTGATCCAGCGCACGGTTGGGCAGATCGTAGTCGGTGAACTCCTTGATATTGATGTTGATTCCCGCATCCTTTGCCAGGTTGTCCTGGATGTACTTGAGGATCTTTGCGTGAGGTGAGGGGCTGGCTGCAACGGTGATGGTGGTTGCACCGTTCGAGGAGGACGAAGAGCCCGTGGAACCGCTGGAGCAGGCCGAGAGGACCAGCGCTGCTGCAACGCCAAGGCCAGCAAGAGTACGAAGTGAACGAGAGTGACGCATGAGAGTAATTCCTTAGATTGTCTATTTCCTACAAGCGGGGGGACCTGAGTGGCCCGGGATAATCCCGCGAATTATTACCTAATTACCAAGCAGAGTTCGCGACCCGGCTGGTGGATGCTCAGCGGTGATCCACCAGCCGGCTGAGCATGTCGCCAATCATTTGAATTAACTGAACGATGATGATGATCGCAACGACAGAGCAGATCATCGTGTCTGTCTGGAAGCGGTGGTACCCGTAGTCGATCGCCATCTTGCCGAGGCCACCCGCACCAACGACGCCCGCCATTGCCGAGTAGCCCACCAGGGTGATCGCCAATACCGTCACGGACTGGATAATGCCGGGCAGGGCCTCGCGAACCAAAATGCTCCAACGAATCCGACGGTTGGAAGCCCCCGCCATAAGCGCGGCCTCGACCTTACCGTTTTCGACCGAAAGCAGGTTGGTTTCCACCAGGCGAGCAAAGAAAGGAATCGCACCGATAACCAAGGGGAAGGTTGCCCCTTGCCAGGTAATCGCACTGCGCATGACAAGTCTGGTCACCGGAAGCAGCACGATGATGAGGATCAGGAAGGGGAAAGAGCGGCCAACGTTGACGATCAAACCAACGATTTGGTTGATCATCTTGTTAGGAGTGAGGCCCGTCTTCGATGTCTGAACAAGAAGCAGGCCGAGAGGTAGACCAACGAGGACAGTGAAGAGCGTGCCGAAGACGACCATGAGCAGGGTCTCCCCGATTGCCGGGAGAAACTGCTGGGTGAGTGCGGGGTTGTCTCCCCACGTCGGGTCGCCTTTGCCCAGCGGAAGTAGCGTGAGAACTGTTGACAGAGCCGAAAGGTTCACAGCGACCTCACCTCCACATGTGCGCCTTGAGCGCGAAGCTGGTCAATGATCGAGGAGCGCTGGGCGGCGGGAACCGCCAGAGCCAAGCGACCAACTTGGACAGAACCCATTGATTCGAAAGTTCCCGCGGTCACGTCCGCACCGACCTTCGCGGCAAGGTTGAGCATATTCGAACCCGTGGGAACCCCGGGATGCGACGTGAAGATCACGTCCAAAAGGATATTTCCAGATTCCCAGGGCTGGGCTGAGGTTTTGGCCTCCGCTGAGCTGCTCTGTGCAACGATTTCACGCGCGGTCAGCTCACGATTGAAGTCGGTGACATCCAGCTCATCAACACTGGGCGCAGGAACCAATTCCTTTGCCAGAGGTGAACCCGGGTCGGCGAGAACTTCTTCGATTGTTCCACTCTGGACAATTCCGCCATTTTTCAGGAGCGTCACGGAGTCACAGATCTCGCGAACGACTGACATCTCATGGGTGATGATGACGATGGTGACGCCGGTTTCGTCACGAACCTGGCGCAGCAACGATAGGATCGCACGGGTTGATTCGGGGTCAAGAGCTGAGGTCGGCTCGTCACAGAGCAAAACTTGGGGGGTGTCTGAAAGAGCGCGGGCAATGCCCACGCGCTGGCGCTGGCCGCCAGAAAGCTCAGAGGGGTAGGCTCCGCCTCGATGTTCGAGGCCGACGAGGGCAAGAAGTTCACGAACGCGTTCTTTGCGTTCCTCACGGGTGAATTCTTTCTTTGCGGCGACCTTCAGCGGGAATTCAATGTTTTCTCCCGCAGTCTTGGCGTCGAAAAGGTTCGCTGCTTGGAAGACCATGCCAATCTTGCGTCGCGCTTGGCGTAATTCGCGCCCGCGAAGCTGCGACAGATCAATGTCATCAACGATGATCGACCCAGAAGTCGGTTTTTCTAGAGCGGTCAGACAGCGAATGAGCGTTGACTTACCGGCACCTGACTGGCCCACGATTCCGTGAATGCTGCCTGCTTTGACGTGCAGATTCACGTGATCAAGGGCAACGACATCATCACTTCCCTTCACGGGATAGATCTTCGAGACGTCGATCAGATCAATCACTGGGTCCTCCTTCCATGCAGTCTTAGACTATGAGTCCCTGTCGGAGTGTCCAAATTTTTTGTTACACAACCTCACATAGCGAAACTGACAGCAATGAGAAAACCGGTAACGGCCAACACGCTCGCGCCCAACCAGACGCCTAGAACAAGGCCTGCAGCACTGCGGTATCGCCGCTCACGAACGAGTGTCACCGCATCAAGCACAGCGGTCGAAAAGGTTGTAAATCCACCCAAAAACCCCGTTGATACCAGGAAGTAGAGCGGCGAAACTAAGGCAAGCGAACCAGTAAGCAGCCCCGCGCATAAACAGCCCAGCATATTGACAAGGCCAATCCCCCACTGGGGTGTTCGCTTTGCATGACACTTTTTGAGATAAAGATCCAGCTGCCAGCGAGAGAGCGCGCCCAGGGAACCGAAAAGGCACACGAGAAGAAAGAGCAGTGGGGTCATTTCTTTGCCCCCCGAGGGCCTGACTCCTTATTTGGAGTGAGAGAGTACCCCAAAGCAGCAACCCCCATACCAAGTACAAGCAATACGAGGCTTGCAAGCATTCCCTCGATAAGCAGAGGCAAGGAGGACAGCGCCGCAGCACTCAACGGAGATGAAACAGCTCCAGAAAGCTCGCCCCCATCAGCGGGGACTGCTGTTATTGCTTGGAC
>USHU01000150.1 GCA_900554605.1 uncultured Actinomyces sp. | reverse complement strand
CTGCAGATCGTGGACTCCATTAAGCATTTAGTTAACTAACCGCTATTCTAAAAACGTTCACAGATGTTATGTGTTTGGGAACACCATTTTGAGGAGGCCTGTGCGCTGATCGCACACCACCAGAATAGGGAAAACCATGCAAAATAAGGTTCAGCTCATCACCTACGCCGATCGTTTCGGCGGCAAGACGATTTCCTCGCTGACGGAAACACTGCGTCGGCATTTCTCGGGGGTGTACGAAGGCGTTCACATTCTCCCTTTCTTCACTCCCTTTGATGGCGCCGATGCAGGATTTGACCCCGTCGATCACACCAAGGTTGATCCAAGGCTTGGATCTTGGGACGACGTTGCAGAACTGTCAAAGAGCCACGAAATCATGGTTGACACCATCGTCAATCACGTTTCCTGGGAATCAGAACAGTTCCAAGATGTCATGAAGAACGGTGAAGACAGCCCCTTCGCCCCGATGTTCCTGACCTTGTCCAGCGTCTTCCCCGAAGGCGTGACCGAAGAAGAAGTCGCTGGCATCTATCGCCCTCGCCCCGGTCTTCCCCTCACCCATTACACATGGGGCAATAAGACACGACTGGTCTGGACAACTTTCACTCCGCAACAGGTTGACATCGATACCGATTCTGACCAGGGCTGGGGATACCTGATGTCAATCCTCGATCAGCTCGGGGCAAGCCATGTTTCTTCAATTCGCCTCGACGCCGTAGGCTACGGGGCGAAGGAAGCGCGTACATCTTGCTTCATGATTCCTAAGACCTTCAGACTGATCGAACGTATCAAGGAAGAGGGCGCAAAGAGGGGCCTCGAAACCCTTATTGAGGTTCACTCCTACTACAAGAAGCAAATCGACATTGCCAGCAAGGTCGACCGCGTCTATGACTTCGCCCTTCCTCCGCTCTTGCTCCACTCAATCTTCTCGGGCAGCGTCGATGCTCTTGAGCACTGGATCAACGTGCGTCCGAATAACGCCGTGACCGTTTTGGATACTCACGACGGAATCGGCGTCATCGACATCGGTTCAGACCAGCTGGATCGCTCCCTCAAGGGACTGGTTCCCGATCCTGATGTTGACCGCCTCGTCGAAACAATCCACGCAAACACCCAAGGAGAATCTCGCGAAGCAACGGGGGCTGCGGCCTCGAATCTGGATCTCTACCAGGTCAATTCGACCTACTACTCGGCATTGGGCTGCAATGACCAGCATTACCTGGCAACTCGTGCAGTTCAGTTCTTCCTCCCGGGAATCCCCCAGGTCTACTACGTGGGTGCAATGGCCGGCGCCAATGACATGGAACTGCTCAAGCGCACCAATGTCGGGCGTGACATCAACCGCCACTACTACACGGCACAAGAAGTTGAAGAGAACCTCAAGCGCCCAGTTGTTCAGGCGCTCAACGCTTTGTGCGCGTTCCGCAATACTCTTCCAGCTTTTGACGGAACCTTCTCTTACCAGCGAGATGGCGAAGTGCTGACGCTGGCGTGGGAAGGCGCCGGCACGAGTGCAAAGCTCACTTTCAATCCGGCCGCCCCGTCGGAAACCGGTTCTATTGCTTCGCTGTCGTGGACTGATGGCCAAGGCGAGCACACGACCGATGATCTTCTTGCCAATCCTCCCGTCGCTAACTAGTCATCCCCGAAGGAACTCATCATGGCTACAAGCACTCCTCAATCGAGGACAAAGCGAATCAAGCTCATTCGCTTGAGCATTGGTTTTACCTTGAGCGCGGTTGCCTGCGCGATCCCCTGGGTTGCCTTGACCTCCGTGATTTTACCGGCCGTTCTTGAGAACATTAACGCCGCTGGCAAAGAGTCGATGCTGGGTACGATCAACGCCGTTGGTTCCGTAGTCGCACTTCTTGCGAACGTTATTTTCGGTACTTTCTCTGATCTGACACGTTCTCGCTTCGGTAAGCGCACTCCGTGGATCATTCTGGGCGGTTTGATTGCTGGTGGTGCAATGGCCCTGCTTGCACTGAACCAGAACTCCTTCCCGATGATCCTATTGCTGTGGTGCACCGCCCAGCTGGGATACAACGTCATGCTTGCTCCCTTTGTGGCAACAATGTCTGACCGCATCCCCGACGAGGTTCGAGGCACGATCTCGGGCTTCTACGGTGCAGGCATCGCCGCTGGACAGACCATTGGTAACCTTGTTGGCGCGCGCCTACTGAAAGTCGATAACGGGCTGACACACGGATGGCTCCTCGGTGCAGCCGTCTTCGCTGCTATCGGTATTGTCACCGTCATTATCTGGCCTCGCGAAGGCGACAACCGAGGCGAATCCGATGAGAGCTTCTCGGTGAAGCGCATCCTAGAATCTTTCCGTCCACCTAAGAACGCTCCTGATTTCTACTACGCACTTGTTGGCCGCACCTTGATGATGGGCGGCTACTGGATGATCAACACCTACCTGCTCTACATCGCTAAGGACTACATCTTCGCAGGTAATTCCAATGCAACCACACTTGCGGCGGAGCTCATTGCCTCGATGGCAGTGATTACTCTGGTAGTCTCACTGGTCGCGGCTTTAGGCGCGGGTCCGATTACCGACTACATCGGCCGTCGTAAGCTCCCCGTGGCGCTTGCAAGCGTCCTCTTCGCCATCGGTTCCGCAATGCCCTTGATCTTCCATACCCAGATGGGCATGTACCTCTTCGCAGGCATCGCAGGGCTCGGTTACGGCGTTTACAACGCAATTGATCAAGCACTCAACGTTTCGGTACTCCCCAACCCTGATGAGGCCGGTAAGGACCTAGGAATTTTGAACCTGGCGAACACACTGTCGATGGTCATCGGCTCACTGATGACCTCTGCAATTGTCGTCATCGTCAAGAACATCACTCATACGACAACAACGCCGACATCGGCCTACACGGTCGTTTTCATCGTTGCGATCATCGTCGTTTTGGTCGCCGCATGGCTCATCATGCGCATCAAGAAGGTCAAGTAGCCTTCACTCTCGCATATACCAAGTGCCCGGTGTTTCAAAAGAAACACCGGGCACTTTTATGAATGATTCTTCGTCCCAGCAGAAGACCTAGCCTAGGCGAACGCTCTGCGACGCAAAGAGGCACATCGCAGCGGCGCTTGCAACGTTGAGGGACTCTGCCTGGCCGCTCATCGGAATCATCACCAGAGCATCGCATGCGGCCATTTCATCATCGCTCATTCCCTGTGCCTCGTTTCCGAAGACCCATGCGTGGGTTTGAGCAAGCCAGCCGCGTCTTTCCCAGGCGGCATACGACATTAATGAGGTCAGGCTGTAGGCACCTTGCGCACCGGAAGTCCCGAGGATTGCAGCATTCATGCCGCGCAAAGTCTGGCAGGCCTCGTCAAAAGATGCAGCGGGGACGATGGGAAGATGGAAAACCGAGCCAGCAGAGGAGCGAATAACCTTCGGACTGGAAGAATCCACACTTCCCTTGACGCTGATAATTGCCCGAGCCCCCATCGCATCTGCGGTACGCATGATGGTGCCGACATTACCCGGGTCTCTCCCCTGAGCAATGACAACCAGAGTATCCCCACTTTGGATTTCGGGAAGGACGGACTCAATTGCCTCTGTACGTGCAACTGCGCAAATTCCCTGGCTATCGCGGCTGATTGCTTGGGCGACGTCATCACTGACTTCG
>USHU01000149.1 GCA_900554605.1 uncultured Actinomyces sp. | reverse complement strand
ACGGTGATCTTGGCGATGAGAGAGTCAAAATCGGTACCGATTTCTTCACCCGGACGGATGAAAGAGTCGATGCGCACCCCCGGTCCGCCCGGCCAGTGGATTGCGCCGAGGCGTCCGGTTGCCGGCATAAGTTCATTAGCGGGGTCTTCGCTGGTGACTCGCACTTCGATAGCGTGGCCTCGTACGGGAGGAATGATGTTGAGGGGAAGACCATGAGCGATGCGAAGCTGCTCGGCGACAAGGTCTAATCCGGTGACTTCTTCGGAGACGGTGTGCTCGACTTGAAGGCGAGGGTTGACTTCCAGGAAGTAGGCATGATCGTCTTCGACGAGGAACTCGCAGGTTCCGACCCCCACGTAGTTCACCGCGTCGAAGAGCGCGCGAGAGAAGTGTTCGAGGCGGGAATGCAGGTCCTGCGAAATGAAGGGAGCGGGAGCTTCCTCGACGACCTTCTGGTTGCGGCGCTGGACCGAGCAATCGCGGGTCGAGACGACGGCAAAAGTGCCAAAGGAATCACGTGCGCACTGTGTTTCGACGTGGCGACCGCGTGCGATGAACTTCTCCATGAAGCACAGGGACAGTGTCTGGGGATCTGCGAGATTCGTGTAGAACTCACGCAGTTCCGAGTCGGAATTAAAACGCGTAATTCCGCGTCCGCCGCCGCCATCGGCGCGCTTGATGAGGCCCGGGTAGCCAATTTTGTTGGCCAGCGCAATGGCGTCCTCGGCGTTCGTTCCCTCAAGAGACTGACCGGCGATGGTTGGGACATTGCAAGAATCCGCAAGCGCTCGAGCGCGGATCTTATCGCCCAAGGCATCGATGGCCTCGGGAGAAGGACCAATCCAGATCAGTCCGGCTTCTTGCACGCGAGCAGCGAAGTCAGCGTTCTCAGAGAGGAAGCCATATCCCGGGTGAATGGCGCGGGCGCCAGACTTCTTTGCGACCTCGAGGATTGCTTCGGGATTGAGATAGGTTTCTGCAGCACTGCGTCCGCCTAGGGAATATGCGGATGTCGCGAGTTCGCAGGCGAGGGTGTCGCGGTCTGCCTCCGCGTAAACGGCAATCGATTCAAGACCGAGTTCGCGCAGTGTGCGGATGACGCGAACCGCAATTTCACCTCGGTTCGCGACGAGGACGGGAGAAAGGGCATTCGTCATGACAGGTGTCCTTCCACGAGTGGGGTGGGGGAAAGTTCCCCGGTTGTGACAGTGAAAATTTCGCCTTCTCGTGATTGACACACGAGGTGGGCATGATCATCGATGCTGAGGGGAGTTGCGGAAACGACTGTTCCGCCGGGCAGATGCACAGGGCACTCGCGGCCAAATACTGCGACGAGGGAGGAGTAAGACTCACGCCAAGCGGCAAGGTCACCAGCCGAGATGCAATCCGCAAGGTTGCCTCGGAAAGCATCGATGAAAGCTTCGCGAGAGGAAGAATCAAGAGAGCATTCAATGGTTGCGGCAAAGTCCTTGACCGCCTCTGGAAGGGCACCGATATTCAGACCGACGCCCACAATGACGAGGTGGCCAGATGCCGTCAGATCGACGTGCTCGCACAAGATACCTGCGAGTTTGCGGCCACCGAGAAGAAGGTCGTTGGGCCACTTCAATGAAAGTTCAGAATCGAGGTGGAAGGCTGGGGTGGCTTTGATTGTGCGCAGGAGTGCTACCCCGGCAAGAGCCGTGAGCCATTGCATCTCAGCTTCGCTGACTTCGATGAGGAGAGAAAAAGTGAGTGCCTCATCGGAGGAGAGCCATACCCGGCCGTCGCGTCCGCGCCCGTGAATTTGTCGCTCAGCCCACAGTGCGCATCCCGAGGCCGCCGCGCGGCCCGCAAGGGGGGCGAAGGCCTCGTCAGTGGGTAGCTCGCCGCGTGCAGCACGGGCGAGAAGAGTGTTCGTTGAGTCAACCTCATCGCAGTGAAGGATGGGCGCAGTGGTGTCGATATGCATCATGCCCATCGTTCAAGCCGGTGCATAGCTGAACAAATACAGGGGTGCATATTCTTCCCGGTCGTGCGAACAGCGGTCCGGGATGGCGACGAGTTTGTGGCTAAATACCGCCACTCTTAGAGTTTTCTATTAAAAGCCTTAGTGTGTGATACCGAGGTGTATCGCGGCAGCATTTTTGGGGTGAAAAGTATGAGCCGGGCTACTCGGCTTCACGCGAGCAGGCATAGAGGAGAACCAAAACAACCTCAAGAATCGATCGGGTTGCGGGGCTGGCTTGGGAAGCGGTGTGTGCTGCGGGCACGGGTGGATGATTTTCCCGAGGCGCAGGTGCTGGATACCCCGAATCGGTAGGCGTGCTGTGCTCGCTGCGGTAGGCGCGGATTGCCTCACGCCATCCTGCAAGGCCGGCAGCACGCATGACGACGCCGATCACGCTTTGGGTGAGAGCAGCGATGGGGACGGTGAGCTCTCGACCTGCAGCGGTGAGAATTGTGTGCAGGACCGAGCCGAGTTGATCGGCAAACTCGCGGTTGAGGTCAAGGAGGCGCATTCCCCATTCGGCATCTCGGATGGAGCGCATGAGCATCTCAGAGTGGAGGATGTAGAGGCCCTGATCGATGTGGATCGCGTCCAGTGCCTCGAAAAGAAGATTCTCCATGAGGAGGTGGCGGTCTCCATCATCATTTCGAGATGCTGGTGTTTGGGCGTTTTCCCACAGGAGCACACGCTCACGAAGGCGCTGGATGAGGTCGGAGTATTCGGCTTCGGCAAGGATTCCCAGCAGTGAATCCTTTGAAGAGAAATTCGAGTAGAACGCCCCGCGGGTAAAACCGGCTACCGAGCAGATGTGTTCGAGAGAGGTCGCTTCAATGCCTTCGTTGATGATGATCTGACGGGTCGCGGCCAAAAGGCGGTCCTGGGTTTCGACTCTATTCCCCATAAAATATCGACCCCTTATATGCCTGAAACCGGTGCGAACGTCAGCGTTCAGTAGGCTGCGCGGCCTGCGCTTTGTTCGTTATGAGCTGAGGTCTCCATTGTCTCACGCATCGGGGGTGCGGTGTAGGGTGAAGACATGATTGGCACACTACTTACTGCCTTGGGCAACCTCATTATCTTCGTCGTCGTTGCCATCTTGGTGATCGTCGGCGTTTTTCTTTTCTTGCTGCGCCGGGCCCTCACCCGTGGAGGCGGCCAGGGAAGTAGACGCGCAGGATATGGGGCGCCTCGCCCTGGGGTGCGTGTCGTCGATAGCACGGTCGTTGACGAGGCCGGAGCGGGCGCCGGAGCTTCCTCAACTCCGCGCGCCGCGGATATTCCTGATTCTGCGGAAGTTCAGATCATCGAAGTGACAACCCGCGAAGACTGATTTTTCGTCTTTTCCTGCGCTGGTAGATGCAGCCAGCGCGTAGCTAAAAGAACATGTGGGTGGGGCCTCCACGCGATCTCGCGTGGAGGCCCCACCCACATCAGGAGTTAAGCGCCTATCTGTCAGGCTTGCTCGCGACGCTTGCGAGCAACTAGAACACCGCCAGCTGTGGCCGCACTCAGCGCTGCGCCAAGGACAATCTGCGTCGTTGCTCCCGTAGAGGCAAGGGAACGGTTTGGTTCCTTTGCCGAGGGCTTCACAGGCGGAACGCTCTCAGAGGGGGCAGGTGGAAGCGGAGGAGTTGTGCTCTGGGTACTTGCCGGAGGAGTGGTGCTGGTC